>JANQST010000281.1 GCA_028279155.1 Cyclobacteriaceae bacterium | reverse complement strand
TTCCAAGACATCTCTATCACTTTACCAAAACTTCATTTGTTAATCTTACTGAAAAGGCCAAATTCAAATTGGTAAAAATTCTACCAATGAAATTTGACTCCTATTATGTGTCCTTACTTAGTGAGCAATACAAACATGGAAAAAGAAATATGTTGAAGGGTTTTCTAAATGGTTTAAAGTCCAACAGAAAAGCAACCTCTTCTGGAGAGTATTCGAGTTTGATCTATGTACTAAAAAAGAAATAGTTGAAGAATTTACTTTACATATTCATAATTCTCATAATCGCTGACTTAACACTCACTAGATGTGCCAATCCAATATCTCCAACTGGAGGTCCTAAGGACACCATTCCTCCGGATCTTATACTATCAGAGCCTGTTACAGGCTCAACCAATTTTGACGGCCAAACAATCACACTTGGTTTTTCAGAATACATAAATGCTGACAAACTCAAACAGAATCTTATCATCACTCCGAAAACAGATCTAAGATTCAAGCATGTAATAAAGAGAAATCAACTTGTCATAAGGTTTGAAGAACCATTTGAGGACAGTACAACATATAGCTTAAACTTCTTTGATGGAGTTACCGACATTACTGAAAAGAATCCTGCAATTAATTTGATCCTTGCATTCAGCACAGGTTCGTTTATTGATTCGATGAAAGTTTCCGGAACAGTTGATGATCTTCTAACAAAAGAGCCATCTGCAAAATTTATTGTTGGTTTGTTCCCAACATCTGACACCTTGGATTTTCTTCAACACAGTCCCACGTATTTTACCACAGCAAATGATTCAGGAGAGTTCGAGCTTTCATACGTCAAGACAGGCGATTACAGAATATTGGCCTTCAATGATGAAAACAGAAATTTAATTCTTGATCCAAAAGAAGAATCACACGGGTTTGTTGCAGATACTCTCTTACTTTACGATTCAATCCCTTCCATTCAGATCAACAGTTTCTTGCAAGACATCAAGCCAATTCAATTGATTAATAACAGGGCTATTCGTTCCTATCATGAAATCAAATTCAGTAGAGAAATTGATTCTTACACCATTCAGCCAGATTCAATTTATAGTTCAATTTCCGGGTCAGAGAAAGATGTATTAAGGTTTTACAATGCAGATCAATTCAACTTTGGAGATTCAATTTCTATGATTCTTTCTGTATCTGATAGTTTGTCTAATACCATCGACGATACACTGAAAATCGTATTTCATGAAAATATTGGAAGACCAACTGATTTCGAGCATACTTTAATCTACACAGGACATCAATTGATTAATAATCCATTATATACAATAAAATTTAACAAACCTGTCACAAGTACCGATCCATCCAAATTTATATACCAGGTAGATTCTACATTTTCCTATCGAAGTGATAGCTCTGTGTTCAATTGGAATCAAAACTTAACCGAACTAAAACTTCAAACTTTCTTAAATACGGATTCACTTTATGCCAGTCAAATCCAATCAATCCAACTGGATACAACGATACTAAGAAATTGGTCACTAGATAGCATTCAACAACTTAGCCCAACTGAAAGTGATTCCATAAAAAAAATAATTGCTGAAAAAAAACAAATAGAATTTGTCATTCAGTCCGGTGCTTTTATATCAGTAGAAAGTGATACTTCTACTATCCAGAAAATTCAACACAAAAGAGAACATATAGAAGCATTCGGCACACTTCAATTTTCCATTGTCACAGATAAGCCTTCCTTTATCGTTCAATTACTTGACTCAAGTGGTGATGTAGCTTATCAAAAAATAAATGAAAAATCTCCGGTATTCAATGTCAAACCGGCATCATATACAATTCGTGTATTAATTGATTCGAATGCTGATGGAAAATGGTCATATGGCAACCTCCTAAAAAACATTGAACCTGAAGAAGTATTTCTATTCCCTCCTAAAATTGCAATTAGAGAAAACTGGGTAGTTGGTGAAGATATCCAGATCAGCTTTTGATAAGTTGTTAATATCGCACTTATAAGGTCATAGTTATCCTACTTTACCAATTCTTCCATGTCCTAGCAACGATGCAATTATCATATTTTCAAAACAACACTACACTTATACCCATTTTATTAGTATTGCTTTTGGGTTTCAGTTACTCACAGTAAGAACTATTCTTTATCCACCATTCCTTACTAGATTCTGCTAATCAAGTAGTTAGCTGTTGATTTCTATGTTAGCAGTATTAGACTAATTGATACTTAAAAACATTCAAGAAATACAAATTGAATTTTTACTTTTTATCCACGAATCCACATCATTAATAATAGATATATTATTTATTTAAAACTTTATATATATATATGAGGTATGTATATATGTGCATAACAAAATGAAATCAATACTTTTCGCTCTTTTTCTATTTCCACTTCTACTTGTTGGCCAGGATCAAGAGGACATTCAATTGGCAAATGAATATTTCCAACAAGGTGAATTGGAAAAATCTCGAATCATGTACGAAGAGCTTGTTGATAATCCTTACAACATTCCACTCGTTGCCTCCAACTACCTTTCTCTGCTTAAATCAACATCGGATTTTAAAACCGCTGAAAAATTTCTAAAGACGGCAATAAAACACTTTCCATCTAACCTGCAGTTTGAAGCAAATCTTTTGGGTCTTTATTTTGAACTAGAAGATCATGATGAAGTAAAAAGCCATTCGGATCAATTGCTGGATAATTATTCCAATAATCCGTTTCAGCTAAGTATAATGGCTCAACATCTTGCCAGTGAGCAGCTTTATGATCTATCAATTAAATTTTTTGAAAGATCCAGAAAGATCAGAAATGATGAATCTGCACACGCACTTGAGATGGCATCCATTTATAGGATGAAAAATGATAAATCTAAGATGATTGAGGAATACCTCAATTACGCTGCTCAGAGTTCAAATCGAATGAACTATGTGAAGAATCTGCTCCAAAGCATTCTCCAGGAAGAAGAGGATCTTGGTGAATTAGAATCAACGCTCATCCGGAAAATGCAGCGAAATCCGGATACCAATCTTTATGGAGAACTACTAATCTGGGTGGAGCTTCAACGTAAGAATTTTTATGGAGCCTTTATTCAATCCCGAGCTATTGATAAGCGAAATAATAAGCCTGGTGATCGAACCATGTCAATAGGAAGAATAGCTCTAGACAATAAAGCCTGGGATGATGCCATTGATATTTTTGAATATGTAGCTAAACAGTTTAGGAACTCAAGAAATTATTCATATGCTAGAAAGCTATGGATTGAGGCAAAAGAAGAAAAAATAAAAAATACATTTCCAATAGATAGAGACGAGATAAGATCTCTTTCTTCAGAATATTTCCAATTGTACCAGGAATTGACTCCAGCTCATACTGCATTAGAGGCGTTAAGAAGTAAAGCTTTACTTCATGCCTTCTATTTGGATGAAATTGATTCTGCGAGCTTCTATCTGACTAAACTTGTTTCACAACCTCGCGCAAGTCGCTCGTTGGTTTCAATGGCAAAGTTGGATCTTGGAGATATTTACCTACTAAAAGGTATCCACTGGGAAGCTACACTGCTATATTCCCAGGTAGAAAAGGCCCATAAGAGCCACCAGTTAGGTTACGATGCTAAGCTTCGGAATGCAAGACTGAATTATTTCACCGGAAATTTTTCACTGGCAAAAGGACACCTTGATATTTTGAAGACGAATACAACAAGGGAGATCTCCAACGATGCAATTTCTCTTGGAATGCTCATTACAGATAACACGGCGCTTGACACGACTGACCAGGTGATGCAGGAGTTTGCATCCGTAGAATTATTGATCTTTCAAAACAAAAAATTTGAAGCGAAGCAACGTTTGTTAAAAATGCTCGAAAGCTATGAACATCATTCCATATCGGATGAAGTGTATTGGTTGCTTTCCAAATTAGAGCTTGAATTTGGAGAGACGCAAAATGCACTTAATTATCTTGATAACATTCTGACTACCTATTCCTACGACATTTTGGCTGATGATGCCGCGTTCAAAAAGGCGGAGATCTATGATTTTCAAGTAAAAGATATTGAGCAAGCCAAAGAACTTTATCAACAATTTATGACTGAGTACCCAGGTAGTCTATATGCTGCCGAGGCGAGAAAGCGGTTTCGACAACTTCGAGGAGATTTTGTGAACTAGACCAAAATCAACTTTGGTGTAGGCTCAAAAAAGGAAGGATCCGGTGAGAAGTGTTTATTGAAAAAGCCATTCATCTCGTCAATTGTCTGATCGGAAAGCAAAGGCATCAACTCTTCCATAACTTCTCCGGAAATCAAGTAGGGAGGATTTTGAAGATTCATTTTTTTCCCCTTGAAATAGCCACAGATCTGATATTCAGCGCATTCTTTGGCATCGGTACCTTTAATCATGCATTTATCAAGACCTCCTTCAGGATTATCTTCGCTTAAAGCCAATCGATTTTCAAGGTCTATGTTGTTTTGAAAATATTCCGTGATTTTCGTAGCGGATTCTTTCGAAATTTCTTTGCTACGTTCATGCATGCAATCCATACAAATGGCAAAATCAAAAATCACGTCCCTTGCTTTGTAACCTTCGTAATTCTTGATCGCTTTTTCAATCAAGTATTCGGTTTGATCATCTAAAAGATACCTGTCACATTCTATGCACCGTTCAAAAGGAGCTTCGGTTTCGAATGAAAAAAATTCTTTTGGGATATCTCGTTCTTGCATTAGTGATAAAAGTAAACATCCGATTAGACACACAAAAAAATAGTATGCATGCATAACAAATCAAATATTTCTTATCTTTGGTTTTACTCGTCCCACTATGAAAAGAGAAGAAACCGTAGATTATAACATTAAAGCGTTATGGCATGGCATCTCGCGAATGTACAACCAGTTTGGTGGAGAATATGACATAACAGCTTCAACAGGTTTTGTTCTTCTGAATATTGATGTTGAAGAAGGAACGCCTGCAACTAAAATTGCACCTCTCTTGGGCATGGAGTCAAGAAGCTTGACACGAATGCTTAAGGCAATGGAAGAGAAAGGTTGGGTATATCGGAAAAAGGATCCGACTGACGGAAGGTCGGTTCGAATCATTTTGTCTGATGTAGGCAAAGAAAAAAGAGAACTATCCAGACGTGCAGTGCGAGAATTTAATAAAAAGGTAAGAACGATTATACCACAGGAAAAGCTTGACTCATTTTTCGAAGTACTTGGAGAAATCAATGACATTGTTGATGATCCAAAAATCTTCTCAAAAGTAGCTCAAGAGATCTCAGAGGAATTTGCCAATAACGGAGTTTTAAACAAATACTAGTCGCTAAACCAGCGTGTAACAAATGAAAAGAACAATTAAGAAAGTAGCTGTTTTGGGATCGGGAATTATGGGTTCCCGAATTGCATGCCATTTTGCAAATATTGGAGTTGAAGTATTACTCCTGGACATTATCCCATTTGATTTGCCTGAAGAGGAAAAGGAAAACAAAAAATCTAGAAACGAAATTGTCAACTCCTCGCTACAAACGGCAATAAAGTCCAATCCATCACCTCTCTACAAGAAATCTGATGCGAAATTGATTCAAACCGGAAATTTTGATGATGACCTGGAAAAGATCAAGAATGTTGACTGGATTATTGAGGTTGTCGTTGAAAAACTGGATATCAAAAAATCACTTTTTGAAAAAGTAGAAAAACACAGAACGCCGGGAACTTTAATTACTTCGAATACTTCAGGTATTCCCATCCATTTGATGCTGGATGGAAGAAGCGATGACTTCCAAAAATATTTTTGTGGAACACACTTTTTCAACCCTCCACGGTATTTGCGTTTGCTCGAAATAATTCCTACCGAAAAAACGGATCCTGAAGTCACAGACTTTTTCATGCACTATGGCGACTTGTATCTGGGTAAGGAGACAGTGCTTTGTAAAGATACACCAGCATTTATCGCTAATAGAATTGGAGTTTATGCAATGATGTCTGGTATGCATGTCATTGATGAGATAGGATTAACCGTTAATGAAGTGGATAAACTAACAGGACCTGTCATTGGGCATGCAAAATCTGCGACCTTCAGAACATCTGATCTGGTCGGTCTTGATACGATGGTGAACGTATCCAACAATTTGCATGCAGCGCTTGAACATGACGAATCAAGAGATGTCTTTAAGCTCCCAAAAATTGTAAAAGAACTTTCAGAAAAAAACTGGCTCGGTGATAAGACAGGCCAAGGCTTTTATAAGAAAACCAAAAAGGATGGCAAAACGGAGATTCTTGAACTAAATCTGAAAACCTTGGAATATGAGCCCAAGACAAAGGCCAAGTTCGAGGCAATGGATAAGACAAAAAACATTGAAGATGTTAGGGAACGCTTGCCAATACTTTTAGCAGATGAAGGAAAAGCAGGTGAATTCTACAAAAAAACGTTTTTTGACCTGTTCAAGTATTGCTCGAACAGAATCCCGGAAATAGCAGATGAACTATATCGTGTTGACCAGGCAGTTGCAGCCGGGTTTGCCTGGGAAGTAGGACCTTTCGAATCTTGGGATGCTTTAGGAGTTGAAGAAACCACAGCTAAAATGAAAGAAGAGGGTTTCGAACCAGCAAAATGGGTAGCTGAAATGCTTGAAGGAGGAAACAAGTCCTTTTACAAGTTTGAAGAGGGAAAGAAACAGTACTATGACATTCCTTCAAAGTCTTATAAAGTGATTCCCGGGACCGAAGGACTTGTGTTCCTGGACGGATTTAAAGAAAATAATACGGTTTGGGAAAAACCAGGAGCTACTATCTACGATATAGGTGACGGAATTTTGAATTTGGAGTTCCACACCAAAATGAACTCAATCGATTCTGATGTAATTGAGGGAATCAACACGGCAATTACAATGGCAGAAAAGGATTGTCGTGGTGTTGTAATTGGCAATGAAGGGCAGAATTTCTCAGCAGGCGCAAACCTTGCGATGCTATTCATGTACGCCGTTGATCAGGAGTTTGACGAGATAGATTTAATGATCCGGACGTTTCAGAACACCATGACAAAAGCACGTTTTTCAAGTGTTCCTGTTATTTCAGCTCCTTCAGGTTTGACTTTGGGGGGAGGATGTGAACTTTCTCTTCATTGTGATGCGATTCAGGCACATGCGGAATCTTACATTGGATTGGTAGAGGTTGGTGTAGGTCTGATTCCTGGTGGTGGTGGGACAAAAGAGCTGACCATGCGGGCTGCTGACGATTTTACAGCAGGAGATCCGGAACTAAATACGCTCCAGGAGTATTTTATGAATATAGCAACGGCAAAAGTGGCTACCTCGGCAGAAGAAGCTCGTGAAATGCACATCCTTCGTGGCGGAGATGGTGTCACGCTGAACCGGAAGCGACTTT
>JANQST010000273.1 GCA_028279155.1 Cyclobacteriaceae bacterium | reverse complement strand
AAAACTGTTCCAATAGTTTTCATCATTGTTGAATTCACGATTATAAAACTCCTCACCTCGCATAAATCTCGTTCCCTTCTCGGTAAATTCTTTATCCTTCGAGTAGTTGGTCGTATAGTAAAATGAACGAAGCTGATACAGTTGATTTTTTCTAATGCCTATCCAATAAAACATGCTTCTTTTCCTGAGCCAATCACCAAGATATATACTTGAATTTAGCAGCCACTTGCCATTTGCATCTTCCATGTATTGTTCAATCCAGGTATGTTTTGTCCATTTCCATCTATCGAATGGACTTCCATCACCATGTGTTTTGGTCCCTTCCATTCGAACAAATGCATATGATTCCAGGTCAATGATCAACTCCCCATAAATAGGTTTTCTCTTGGAATCTGTAAAAGATATAATCACCACCTTCTTTCCATTGAAAAGTGTGTAGCCTTCGATTTTGTAGGTGTAATTCTTGAAATGAGAAGGATAAACAGGATTTATCGGATCATTAATTGAGTTTTTCAAACAACGATAGGCACCGCTTCCTCTAAAATCCAAATCGTGATCTTCCAGGTCTGGTAAATCTTTCTTTCTATCAGCGAGGTGAATTATTTCGATTCGTTCATCTGCATCAGATCCCTCTCCGGGTATTTTCGCCTGAATAATGGCTTCTGCAATATATAGTGGTTGTCCGTTGGTATTCTCCGTCTCTTTAAAATAACCTGTAAGCAGATGTTCCTCGAGCCAATAATTCTCAGAAATACGTGAAAATGCTTCCTCAATTATTTCCTCAGGAGTAACTCTTTCACTCTCAATTGAAAAATCATTGAGTTCCAGAATACTCGGGGTTAATTGTATCGATAGATTGCTGCCACTTGTTTGGGCATTCCATTGAATCGTATCTGATTCATACCCTATTGAGGATACCTTTATCTGTATTGATTTCTTAGATACATTTTTCAACACAAATACTCCATTCTCATTACTCACCGTACCTTCATTCGTTCCAACAACTGAAATATGAGCGAATGCTACAGGCTCTGAACTTGCCCTATTCACCAAGCTTCCTTGAATGGAATAAACCTGGGCTTGCAAAACAGAAGGATGTAGCACAAGCATCATCAACCATGCTCCCAGGTATTTGTTGCTTCTATTAATCATATGATTCAACCTTAATGGATCAATCTACCATCACAATATCTTATCATTTAAATAATAGCCTACCACAAGTATTGAATTGCTATAAATGCTAGTCTGAAATGATAACTCAGTCAATTAAAAACAAGAAATCAATGAATTAGGTAATCAATGGATGGAGCAATCATCCCGATATAATTTTAATTGATGAATGAACCTAAGCAAAGAAGCAACTATGCATAATTATCAAAAGCTTTTTTGTTGTTCGCGCTTTTCATTTTGTTTTTAATCGTCTACTTTTGCCGTCCGTTTTGGCCTATGGTGTAACTGGCAACACGTCTGGTTTTGGTCCAGAAGAGTCTAGGTTCGAGCCCTAGTAGGCCAACTTTCATCCCGCATTATGCGGGATTATTTTTAATAAGATGTCGTCAGTAAAATTATTTTCAGGTTCCGCCACGCTTCAGCTAGCTTCTGATATTGCTCATAACTATGGCAATCCCCTGGGCACAAGCGAAAAGCAAACATTCAGTGATGGGGAACTTGGGGTTTACCTGACGGAATCAGTACGTGGATGTGATGTATTCCTGATACAATCAACCTTACCTCCAGCTGATAATATTTTGGAGCTGCTTCTAATGATAGATGCTGCAAAAAGAGCAAGTGCCAAGCAGGTAACTGTTGTAGTCCCCTACTTTGGCTATGCACGTCAGGATAGAAAAGACAAACCAAGGGTATCTATTGCTGCAAAGCTGATGGCTAATGTATTTACATCTGCCGGAGCTGATAGACTTGTTACTTGTGATCTTCATGCTCAGCAGATCCAGGGATTTTTTGACATTCCGGTTGACCACCTTGATGGGTCAGCAATTTTTGTCCCCTATCTAAAAAGCCTGAAGTTGGACAATTTGATCTTTGCTTCACCTGATGTAGGTGGAACTGCTCGAGCCAGGGCTTATGCAAAAATGTTTGAGGTAGATATGGTCGTTTGTGATAAGCACAGAAAAAGAGCCAACGAAATTGCCTCCATGCAAGTAATTGGAGATGTAGAAGGAAAAGATGTTGTATTGGTGGACGATATGGTAGATACAGCTGGCACGATCAGCAAGGCTTCTACTATTATAAAGGAAAAAGGAGCAAATTCTGTCAGAGCGATTGCAACGCATGGTGTCTTATCGGGAAATGCTTACAAGAATATTGAAGGATCTGCACTTGAAGAGTTGATCATCACTGATACAATTCCTCAAAAGGAAGAATCGAACAAAATCAAAGTACTAACTGTAGCTGATTTGTTTGCGAAAGCAATCAGAAAGATTCACGATCGTGAATCCATCAGCTCACTTTTCATTTAGTAATCCATTAAATCAATTATATATTTTTTATGAAAACTGTTGAGATTATAGGGTATAAAAGAGCAAATCTTGGCAAGACTGAAGCAAAGCGCTTGAGGGAAGAAGGAATGGTGCCGTGCGTTGTGTATGGTGGTGATCATCAGATCCATTTCTACGCCCCAGCGATCTTGTTCCGAGATCTTGTCTATACCGACGAAGCGCACTTTGCAATGCTTACCATTGAAGGTGAGCCTGAACCATTTGAAGCAATCATGCAGGATATTCAATTTCACCCTGTGAGTGAAATGATCATGCACATTGACTTCCTTCAATTATTTAGAGGTACTCCGATCAAAATGAGTATACCAACTCGTCCGGTCGGTAATGCACCTGGTATTCAAGCCGGAGGTAAGCTGATTCGAAAAGTGAAATTTTTAACGGTACGATCGTTACCGAAAAATATGCCTGAGTTCATTGAGGTTGATGTTTCTAATCTTGAGCTAGGACAATCCATAAAAGTTGGCGAAATCGAAACTGGTGAATGGGAGATTCTGAATAGCCCGCTGGTTACAATCGCGGGTATCGAAGTTCCGAGAGCATTGAAAGGAAAAGAAGAGGAGGAAGAGGAAGAGCTTGAAGAAGGCGAAGAAGGAGCTGAAGGAGCTGAAGCACCAGCC
>JANQST010000264.1 GCA_028279155.1 Cyclobacteriaceae bacterium | reverse complement strand
CCAAGATTGGAATGACCTACCATACCAAAGACTTTTGTCACACCCCAATTAACCATGGTTTCAGCCATCACATCCGAGATTGTGGTCTGATGAGCCTCTTCCTCCTCAATACCTACATACACTGCATTATCTTCCACTTTGGTGAGATAGGTCTCTACTCCACCATCATCGTATCCGGGTGCCAAACCACTACATGGGTGATAATCCCAGCCGTGCCATGGACATCTAAGTAACCCGTTTTCAATACTTCCTTCTCCCAATGGTCCTCCCTGATGTGGACATTTATTGTCCAACGCACAGAATTTTCCTTCGAAGTGGGTAAGGCATATCCCCTGATGCTCTGCCGTCACAGTCATCACTCTGCCTTCCGGAAGTTCATCAACATTATCCAGTACTTTATGCCATTTCATTTTGGTAGCCATAATTCTTCTTGTCTTAAGATTCGTATTTTTTTAGTAGTCCTTTCACAACCTTCTCCACAGATAGCCCTTGCACAAGTATTGAAAAGATCACAACCATGTAGGTTATGAATAAAATTAATTCTCTATTTTGATCTACAGGTAATGTCAGCGCTAAAGCGATGGAAATTCCACCCCGAAGGCCAGCCCATGTAAGTACGGCAAGCTCTCTACTATTTGATCTGTGCTGACTAGTCTGAAGACTGTTGCCTATCATCGTTGCTACATACCTGCTAACCAACACGATCACAATAGCAGCCACACTGAGTAGCGCATATGATGCCTGGAAGTCAAGCACCAGTATTTCAATACCAATCAATACAAAGAGGATTGCATTTAGAACTTCATCAATGATCTTCCAGAAAGTGTTCAAGTTGAGTTTTAGGGTTTCAGGAACATCACTTTTTGAAAGTCTGTTTCCAATCATGATACCAGCCACCACAATCCCCAGAGCCCCTGATACACCAATAAGTTCTGCAAGTGCATACCCAGCCATTACAATACCCAGTGTGATATGAACTTCTATGATTGGTTCATCTTTTATGACCTTCAGAAACCAGATTCCGATATAGCCCAAAATCAATCCGAGCAAAACACCACCACCACCTTCAACCAGAAAATCCTTTGCAATTCCAAGAGCGCTTACCTCTCCTCCACCATGCTCTCCGCCTCCTCCAGTTGCTATTGCTAGAAGTGTTAAAAACACAACAATTCCAACTCCATCGTTAAAGAGTGATTCGCCTATGATCTTAATCTCCAGCTTCTTTTTTACGTTCGCTTTTTGCAAAAGACCAAGTACTGCCACAGGATCGGTTGGAGATATGAGCGCTCCAAAAACAAGCGCTTGTTTGAAGTTTAATCCTACATCGAAGAACCCAGCTACATAATAAAGCATGGTTCCAACCAGGAAGGTTGAAATCAAAATACCCACCGTAGCGAAAACTATAACAGGCGCTTTTTCTTCAAGAAGGTTGTCAAGATTTACATGAATAGCTCCTGCAAAAAGCAAAAAGCCAAGCAAGAAATCGAAAAGAATGGACCTAAAATCTATCTCAACGACAACACTGCATACCTGGTGAAACCAATTCAGGTTGATCAATTGCAATCCTCCCAGAAGTCCCGAAACAATGATCGATAAGATCATCACCCCTATTGTAGGTGGGAGTTTAAGTGCCTTATGATTGATAAAACTCAGTAAAGCCGAAACAGCAACGATCAGTGAGAATATGGCAAACATAATCAACCGATCCCCGCGTAGTTAATGCCTGTCAGTTTATGGATATCATGATCAAAAGTAGACAGGTCGTCTTTGTTGAATTTCGAAATATCGTCGTATCCACAGGATCTGGCAACCACCTTAATTAAATCTGTGCTTGCACCGAAGAAATTGCTCAGTTGGTTAGCTGAATTCTGGATAATCAGCCTTGCACGTAGGTTTTCCTTCTGTGTCGCTACACCCACTGGACAATTGTTGGTGTGACATGCACGCATACCGAGACATCCAATGGCCTGTAATGCTGAGTTGGAAACTGCAATCGCATCTGCTCCTAACATTAATGCTTTTGAAAAATCTTCAGCAATTCTCAGCCCACCAGTAATCACAAGAGTGACATCTTTGGCCCCTTGATCGTCAAGGAATTTTCTTGCCCTCGCTAGGGCCGGAATCGTAGGCACATTGATATTATTTCTTAGTACAGTTGGAGCAGCTCCTGTTCCGCCACCTCTTCCATCAAGAATGATGTAATCAACTCCGGTCTCCAATGCGAAAGCCATATCTTTTTCAAGATGACTTGCAGCGATCTTGAATCCAACCGGTATGCCACCTGATACTTTTCGTACTTCATCTGCGAAATTTCTAAAATCGGCAATACCGTTGAATTCCGGGAAAGTGGCAGGGCTTATCGCCGATTGTCCTGGCTCTAATCCTCTCACTTCTGCAATTTCTCCTTGTACCTTGTTTCCAGGCAAATGACCTCCGGTTCCTGTTTTTGCTCCTTGCCCCCCTTTGAAATGAAACGCTTGTACTTTCTCGATTTTATCCCAGCTAAACCCAAATTGAGCTGAGGCGAGCTCATAGAAATATCTCGAATTGTTGGCTTGCTCATCAGGAAGCATTCCGCCTTCCCCGGAACAAATTCCCGTACCCGCCATTTCAGCACCCTTCGATAGCGCAATTTTTGCTTCTCTGGATAAGGCACCAAAACTCATATCAGAAACGAATAGAGGAATAGCTAACTCCAATGGTTTTTTTGCCTTCGGCCCGATAACAACCTTGGTTGCCACCTCTGCCTCATCAAGTAGAGGCTTCTTGTGAAGCTGAGCAGGTAAGAATTGAATATTCTCCCACTTAGGTAATGTGTTTCGATCCACTCCCATGGCCTCTGTAAATCCATGATGTCCCAGCTTAGTAAGTCCATCTTTAGAGAGGGTGGATATATGTCTTGTATATGGTTCCGTATCTTCTGGGTGGGTATCCGCATACAAGCCCTGGTACGATTCCCGGTCAAAAGGCTGCGGGTTTGCTTTTTGAAAAGAAAGGATTTCATCACGCTCAACGCATACAAAACCATCCGAAATCACTTCGGTGAATTTCTCGAGCTTCTCACTATTGTTATAGGAACTGACTCCCGTATCAAAGCGATAATCCCAATTGTGAAGGCCACAAACTATATTATTTCCAATGATCGTAGCGTCGGACATCAATGCGCCACGGTGCTGGCATCTACCATATAGCACCGATACATTATCACCATATTTTATAATCACCAGGTCCGTTTGTTCGGCCAATGCATAAGTCGGTGTTTTTTCTTTCAGGTCAGATAATTTGATCAGCTGAATTAAATCTTTAGACATGTAGTAAATGAAATTTGTTAATAAATCAGGTTAGCCGAGTACATTCAAAAGTACCTCTCCAACAATTTAGTCAATGTAGCCCACATTACATTCGCAACTAAAAGGGGTCTGAGACAACTGCTTAGGTTAGTTTTACAAATTTGTTTTGATTCCAGCCCCGACTTTGCTTTTGACCATTACCAAAATAGTGATTACCTTATGGTTCATAGAACCTGACTTTAGAAAGTTGCTCGCATCTAGATGAAATAGATTGAGTATATGATCACCCTTAACCAATCACCCGCCAAGGATCTTTGTCCTAAACCCTCACTTTTAGGCCATAAGCTTCTGCGACTTTTGTATTGTGTTAATGAGAAATCCAATCGCTCAAGGGAATTGTAACACAATAGAAATTCGACAATGAAAATAGAACAGAAACAATGGCAAGAAGAAAGCGGCTGGGTAGATATTTCTAAAAACGATCTTTCAGAATCTGCACAATTGGTATTGGCTTTTGGTTGCAAAAAAGCACTTTGTTACAAGGAAAGATACAATGAAATAAGGGATTTCTACCCCAACGCCAACATAGTGATTTGTTCTACTGCTGGAGAAATTCTGGACAGCACAATAACCGAGGAGACAATCAATACAACTGCTATTTCATTCGCTTCTACCAAAGTGAAGGTTAATCAGGTAACTATTGGAAGTTCCGAGGAGACATACAAGGCTGGAACGCATTTGATAAGTGAATTGGAAAGCGATGATCTCGTCTACGTACTGATAATCTCAGACGGTCATATTGCAAACGGTTCGGAATTAACACGAGCATTGAGCTCAAAGATTCACCCCTCAGTGGTAATCACCGGAGGTCTTGCAGGTGATGGACCTAACTTTCAATCCACCCTGGTAGGGTTGAATGACCCTCCGCGTGAAGGGAACCTTGTTGCTATTGGTTTTTATGGAGACAAGCTTAAAGTTGGACACGCCGCAAAAGGTGGATGGGATCCATTCGGACCAGAACGATTAGTGACCAAATCTGAAGGCAACATTCTGTACGAATTAGACAATCGATCAGCACTGGATCTATATAAGACATATTTGGGAGATCTTGCTGCTGATCTCCCTGGGTCAGCTCTGTTATTTCCACTGGGTCTTAAAATTGATGAAGAAAGTAGTGCTCTGGTCCGTACCATTTTAGGTGTGGATGAAGAAAAAGGAAGTATGATTTTCGCAGGAGACATCCCGGAAGGATCAATTGTCCGAATGATGCGTTCCAATTTTGACCGTGTAATTGATGGAGCTGCTCAGGCTGCTACCACATCGATTGCTGATTTTGGTTCATTTGAACCAGACCTTGCTCTTATAATTAGCTGCGCAGGAAGAAAGTTTGCGTTACAAGATCGGATTGAAGAGGAGGTAGAAAAAGTTAGAGATGTTGTTGGTGATAATACGATTATCTCAGGGTTTTACTCATATGGTGAGATCTCACCAGTAGTCAAATCCACAAAATGCGAACTACATAATCAGACCATGACAATCACTACTTTAAAGGAAGTGGTTTAATGAGTAAAAAAAACAGCCATCTTCAACGCCAGATCTGGAAACACTATGGCGACAAGCCTTTGCCAAAAGAGGTGGAAAAACTCATCCAAACCATCAGCGATTCATACAACAACTACGAAAAAGAAAACAAGCTACTCAACCGAATTATGAACATCAGTTCGGAGGAGCTCTTTACAGCAAATAGTGAACTCAGAAAAAGGAATGATGAACTCGACCGATTTGTTTATAGTACCTCTCATGATCTCCGGGCCCCACTGACATCAATTCTTGGACTTCTTCAGCTGATTGAATTATCAGAAAACAAAGCAGAGACTGATAAATACATTTATCAAATCAAGCAAACAACTTTGCAGCTTGATAATTTCATTCAAGACATTGTTAACTACACCCATAACAAAAAACTTGAAATCGATTCAGAGGAAATCGACTTTGAAGTTCTGATAGAAGAGTGTCTCAGCAAGCTTAATTTCATGTCAGACGCAGATGCTATCAAAAAGATCATAGAAGTAGATGCTTCTATTCCATTCAAAAGTGATCGTCAGCGACTTCATAACCTGTTTTCAAACCTTATTTCCAATGCTATAAAGTACTGCAATCCAAACACTGAGAATCCATTTCTAAAAGTAGGTGTGACTGTCAACGGTAAAGAAGCAGAGATTGTAATAGAAGACAATGGCATTGGAATTGATCGAACACATCTTGACAAGATTTTCGAAATGTTCTATCGAGCTTCCGCAAAATCAAAGGGCAGTGGTATCGGTCTGTATATTGTAAAGGAAATAGTGGAAAAACTAGGTGGCTCCATTTCAGTAGAATCAGAACTAAACAAAGGCACTCTTTTTACTTTGACTCTTCCTAATCAGAAATAGGCGAATAATTGCCCAAGTTCACCGAAAAATAAAGTCAAAAAGTTGATAACAATACCAGAAAATCATCTGTGACATAATAGATTTGAGGGCCAGTTTTAATTTGCTGTTGTGAACAAACTTCAAAAAGTATTGCTTGTTGATGACGATGATATTGTCAATTCAATCAACAAAGTGATAATCAAACATGCAAAATTTGCCAATGAAATTGTAGCTGAAACAATAGCTTCCAATGCCATTGACTATATAAAAAATCAGAAGGATGAGGGCACATTGCCAGAGCTCATCTTTCTGGATATTAACATGCCAGAAATGGACGGCTGGGATTTTGTTGACGAATACGTAAAACTGGGTTTTGAAGAAAATGGTCCCCGGATCATCATGTTGACTTCATCAATCAATCCTCGCGACGAGAACAGGGCTTCATTGATAGACGAGATTACAGATTTTATGTCTAAGCCACTTTCTCCAGAAATTCTTGATAAGATTTACTCCGAGCACTTCAGCTCTAATTGAGTTGTAAAACAAACCTTGCACCTTTCTTAGGTTCGCTTTCCATCTTGATATTTCCTTTGTGATAGGTCAAAATGGTGTTGATAATGTGCATTCCTAAGCCAGTGCCATCTGTATGGGTGTGGAGTCTGACAAAAGGCTTCATCATTTCTTCGCCATGTTTGATTGAATCAAATCCAAGTCCATTGTCCCTCACCAGTAAAACCACATGTCCATCCATTTTTGCAGTCTTAATTTCGATCATGAGGTCTTTATCCGGATCCCTGTATTTAATCGCGTTTGAAAGTAGGTTCTGGAGAATGCTTTTCAAATGTTGCTTAGGGTAAAAGATCGATGGACAGGCGTTAAAATCCTTTCGGATCCTGGCATTGGATTCTTTTATTTGAACGACCAGATTCCCAACCGCCTCTTTTAAAACCGAATCGAAATCAAGGCTTTCTTTTTTAATACCCAATTGCTCTCGAACCTTGTTAAATTCAATCAAGGCATTCACTGTAGTTTCGAGCTTGACTGCTGATCGCCGTGCATTATTCAAGACAGTATCGTAATGAGAACTGCTTATTTTATCGCGATCTAGCATCCCCAATAGGGATTTCATGTTCTTTATTGGCGCTTTCAGATCGTGAGCTGTACGATAAGAAAAGTTGATAAACCGATCAATGTCATTCTGGGCCTTTTGCAATTTTTCAGCCATCGAGTTGAATGAATCAACAATATCTTCAGTAATACTATTGGATCTCAATTTCATCTTTTTGTCGAATTCACCAGCCCCAAGTCTCTCCGCTCCGGCCCGTATATCCTCCAGCGGGCCCCAGATTCGAAAACTAAAGGTGTAAACTGCAACCAAAGAAAAAATCACAAAAATCAAGGTGAGGGTAACAATAAGCTCCATTGATATCACTTCTTCACGTTCCACCTCCTTCATCAAATTCTCAGTGAAGATTTCGTGCCGAATCAAGATGTCTTCGATCTGTTTGTTAAAGCGGTCCTCGTCAATTTCTACCTTATCAGCCAGTAGCAACGCTTCACTAATTCTATTTTCTTCCAACATGTCCAATACCCTAAAGGCCCCGTTTTCGTAATTGGTGTGATCTGACTCAAGTTTCTTAATGTAAAGCAAGAGGATGTTCAGGCTGCTTTTTTGTGCTTCTTGTTTCGTTTGTTCAAATGAAGTTGAGACTTGTTCCTCTGCAGCTTTTAAATCAACATCAACATCATATGCAAGTCGGCGAAAAGTACTATCAGCAAGCTGAAAATTTTGCAGGCTTTGTGGTGAATTTTGACCATCTGTTGCATACCTAACAGCCCTTTCAAATTCAATTGATTGCTCCAGTTGTTTCGTCTCTATTCTTGTTAATGTCTCGATTAGTGGTAAATCAATTTCCGCTACATCCTCCACATCCCTGTGGGTATTTACAAGTCGAATCAGTGCCACCGCACCTAATATCAGGATGAGGGAAATGATCAGCGCACTTCTTCGCAGGATGGTATCTCTTACTCGATTCTTCATTTTTGAGTTGGGAGCTGCAAATTAGTCTAATTCTATTTTAGCTGACATCACCCTAATCGTTTCGTCAAGGTTCATTGTCTCAATCTTCAGCTGGGTAAGCAAACTCTCATAATTTTCTCGATCTTCCCAGTTGGCTTTTACCAGGTCTACTAGAGCTAAAATAGTAGTAATGGGGTGTCGGATGTTGTGGGAAGCATAAAACGCATGATCGGTCAACTTCTTTCTCATTTCCTCCTTCTCTTTATCAACAAACTCTGAAAGGTCTCCATCAGACATTTTCTCAGGATGATACCGAGCCAGCCATTGTTTGGAATTGTAGGACTGGATGATGTAAGAGAGGGCAATATGCAAATGTATAATTTCACTATCCTCCCATTTCCGGATTTTGCCCGATTGCTCAACAAGGATGAATCCAAACAAAATTCCATTGTACCATACCTGTTGTCCCATGGTAGAACTGATGTTGTTAGGTATGATGTAATCATCCATCACTTCAGATAGCCTGGGGTCTTTTGCCGCATTGCTGGCAATTATTGCCTGATTGGTGATCAGGTGATTGTAGTACTTAGGGAATTCTTTCTGCCAAATGGCGTTTTCCTTGCTAAAGGAGTCCAGGTTGTAGTCATACAGCTGCATGTTCTCAAATGCTTCCTTGTAAGGCTTGTACAGCCAAAAAGAAGTCCGACTCACCTGAAGCTCTCTTGAAAGCACCACAAGCACCTCCTTAACAAAATCCTCGAATCTTCCTTTGATTAAGGATTCGGATTCAGATAGCTCAAGAAAGGTCTTATATGTGGTAGTGTTTTGCATTTGGTTGGCGCCGGCAGATTAACAACTTGCAACGTAAGTTAAATGTTAGTTCGCAAAAATCTGCTCGTCATCCTTAAACGCTTTGAACTCCAACGAATTGCCAGATGGATCTTTAAAAAACATTGTGGCCTGCTCTCCTAGTTGACCTTCAAACCGAATATAGGGTTCGATGATAAAATCGATATTGTTAGCTTTCAACCGCTCCGAGAGCTCTTCCCAATCTCCCCAATTTAGAACAACACCAAAGTGAGGGACTGGAACATGTTTGCCATCTACAGGATTGGTTTGGTCGTCCTTATCATTGTCTAGTTTGTGAATCACAAACTGGTGCCCAAAAAAATTGAAGTCCACCCATTGATCCGAGGAACGACCTTCAGTAAAGCCTAAAACATCACGGTAAAAAGTCCTTGTTTCATCCAGGTCTTTTACAGGCATAGCCAAATGAAAGGGTCTCAGATTTTCCATTCTTCTAAGATAAGAAAGGGTATTTGTAATCGGTTGGTGGAACGAAGGTTTCTTTGATTGTTCTTGCGCTCACCCAACGCAACAGGTTCATCATAGCACCTGCTTTGTCATTCGTTCCTGATCCACGAGCTCCACCAAATGGTTGTTGTCCGACAACAGCACCTGTTGGCTTATCATTGATGTAGAAGTTTCCCGCAGCATTTCTAAGTTTGTTAGTCGCAAGATCTACTGCATATCGATCGCGTGAGAATATTGCCCCCGTAAGTGCGTATGGAGAGGTTTCATCAACAACTGTGAGGATCTCATCAAATTTCTCAGGATCATATACATGAACTGTTAAAACTGGTCCAAAAATCTCTTCGCACATTGTTCGATACTTCGGATCTTTTGCCTGGAAAACCGTTGGCTCAACAAACCATCCTTTTGAACCATCGTAATTCCCCCCAGCAATCAATTCAACACCACTATCTCCTTTCGCTTGATCAATGTAACCGGTTATTTTTTTGAATGAAGTCTCATCAATCACGGCATTTACAAAATTTCCAAAGTCCTCAGGTGAGCCCATCTTGATTTCTTTCAGATCCGCAATCACGTATTTTTTTACATCCTCCCAAATGTTAGAAGGAATGTAAGCCCTGGAGGCTGCACTGCATTTCTGTCCCTGGAATTCAAAAGCACCTCTTACCAATCCAGTAGCTACTTCTTTCGCATCAGCAGATTTATGAGCCACTACAAAATCTTTTCCCCCGGTCTCTCCGACAATTCTTGGGTAAGTCCTGTACGTATCAAGATTTGCCCCAATTGCTTTCCAAAGATGTTTAAAAACACCCGTGCTTCCTGTGAAGTGAAGCCCAGCAAAATCTGGATGACTGAAAACCACATCCCCAGCAACAGGTCCATCAACATAAATCAGGTTGATTACACCATCTGGAAGACCGGCTTCCTGGAAGACCTCCATAATTACCTGTGCAGAATAGACTTGCGTATAATTCGGTTTCCAAACAATCGTATTACCCATCATCGCTGGCGCTGCAGGCAGATTTCCTGCTATCGCTGTGAAGTTGAATGGGGTGATGGCAAACAAAAAACCTTCAAGTGGTCGATACTCCATTCGATTCCACAATCCATCCATTGACTCTGGTTGCTGCATGTAAACCTCCTGCATAAAGGAAACATTGAACCTTAAAAAATCAATGAACTCACAAGCGGCATCAATCTCAGCCTGATGTGCATTCTTTCCTTGCCCCAACATGGTTGCTGCATTTATTTTCGTCCGGTAAGGTCCAGCCAATAAGTCGGCTGCTTTTAAGAAAATGGAGGCCCTGTTTTCCCAAGTCATATTTTCCCAAGCCTCTTTCGCTGAAAGTGCTGCTTCTATTGCCATTTTCACATGAGAAGCATCTCCTTCAGAAAAATGCCCCAGCACATGCTGATGATCATGTGGGCAGGTCATTGCTATTTTGGTGTCAGTGGTGACTTTCTCAGCTCCGATGAACATGGGTGCATCCACTTTTTTCTTGTACATTTCTTTGTATTTGGCAAGTAGCGCATCGCGCTCAGGAGTGCCTGGGGCATAGCTAAGAATTGGTTCATTCACTGGGTCTGGAACAAAAAAATTTCCTTTCGGCATGTCGGTTTTATTTGGATTGAAAAATAAGTGAGCAAATCTAATCAACACTATTGAAGGAAAGAGTGTTCAACCTTGCTGAAACTATTATTTTAGAGATAAATTCATTTGACAATTCAGGTAGATATCATTCCTGATAGAACTTATGAAAGAAGAGAAAAATACGTTAGACAGCGACGCGGAAATTATTCCTGTCACAAAAGAGAATTACAATAAAATATTGAAAATCACTTACAGAAGTATGTGGCGGCCTCCATTTGTGTTCATTGTGATCGGAGGATTTTTCGGGCTTCCATTTTCTGCTTTTCTTTTTGTCGCAAAACTGCCCTTTGTGAATTCTTTATTGATGGCTCTGATTATCATTGGGTTATATACTTGGCTTGATCCATTGTTATACGTTAAACTATCCTATCGTTTGGCTAAGAAAGATCCCAAATCAGGATTAAGAAAACATCGACACCTTTCAAGGTTCGATGAGATGTAATGTCCTTGAATCACAAGATTCGAATGAGCTCATCCAGCGACTGAATAGAATAATCTGCCATTGACCTTTTTCTTCCACTTGGGTCATAAAGAATGGTCTTGATTCCAAAATCCCTGGCTCCATGAATATCAGTCTTAGGATTGTCACCGATCATGACACTTTCCACTTTGGTAGCGTTTGCTTTGTTAAGGGCATCTTCAAATATTTCAGGCTCTGGCTTCCTTGCCTGAGACGTTTCAGAAGTAACGATCACCTCAAAATATTCCTGGATTCCGGACGAGGATAGTTTCACTGGCTGAACATCATTGAATCCATTCGTTATAATGTGGAGCTTGTATTTCTTGAATAAGTAGTCAAGAGTAATTTTAGCATGTTCAATTAAGTGTGGCTTCTTAGAGCAGTTATTCATGAAATAGTTGGAGGATTCTTCAGCATGAGCTTCGTCAATACCTACTTTTCTAAAAACCTCCAGGAACCTGTTTTCCTTGATGTAGTCCCTGTTAATCAGCTTGCTATTGTATTTGAACCACATCTGATCATTGATCTCGTAGTAGGTATTGATAAATTTTTTCAACGAAACTGAACTACTAACCTCTAATTGATCATACAATTCTGTCAAGGTTTCTTGTGCATTTTTATCATAATCCCAAAGGGTATGATCAAGATCAAAAAAAATATGTCTTATTTCTTTCAACGGTGGTAGCTTCTGGCTTCAATCTTATTTTTCGCTAAAGCCCGGTTGGCGCTCATGGTCTCGTACACCTCAAGGTCTTTCTGAAGCTGCGGGTCCCTTTCAAGGAAATTAAATATTTGGCTCACCATATCGTACCCTTCTTCTTTGATGCTATAGAAGACCCATTGATCATGTTTTCTGGCTGTGACCATGCCTGCGTTCTTTAAATAGGTGATATGTCTTGAGGTTTTCGTTTGGGTAAAATCAAGGATTGATTCAAGGTCTGTAATGCATAATTCCTCTTTTTTGTACAGGAGATGAATGATTCGGGTGCGGGAGTCATCAGCAAATGACTTGAAAATTTGAGTACCATATGCAAGGTTAAAATTCTTGAGCCTCATTATTTTCTCCTTACTTTTACCGAAGTTAAACTTTTCACGTTAAAGTTTATCTAAAGAATGTAAATCAATACACGTGCGAATCCTAATAACGTTTTTTACAGCTTTCCTAATTACCGGTTTTTGCTATGCACAGGAGCTAGACAAAGAGATCATTCAATTCACTGGAGTGGTCTTTACTCAAGATAGCACAACGGTAGTTCCAGGTGTTCACATTTATATTCCAAAATCCGGACGTGGTACAACCTCTAATCCATATGGATTCTTTTCGATGCCTGTCATGGAGGGAGATAGCGTGGTTTTCAGTGCAGTAGGTTTTAAGAGGTCTTTCTACATTGTACCAAAGCATACAGGTAATTCCAGCAGTTTGCAGCTTATTGTGACTCTCAACGATGATATCCAATTTCTTGAAGAGGTTGAGATTAGACCATATCCAACAGAGGAAATGTTCAAAGAGGCCCTGATCACAATGGAGCTCCCCTATGAAAGGGAATATGCAAATATTCACCAATGGATGAACAG
>JANQST010000263.1 GCA_028279155.1 Cyclobacteriaceae bacterium | reverse complement strand
ATGGCGATTGAAAATGCAGGAATTACACCAGACGACATTGACTTTATCATTTTTGCAACCCTTAGCCCGGATTACTACTTTCCAGGACCTGGAGTAATGGTTCAAGATCAGTTGGGAATTAATGAAATTGGAGCACTGGACGTCAGGAACCAATGCTCAGGTTTTATCTACAGCCTATCAATAGCTGATCAGTTCATCAAAACAGGAATGTACAAGAACGTATTAGTAATTGGCGCAGAGAATCATTCGGGTGGGTTAGAACGATCAACACGAGGAAGAGGAGTTACGGTGATATTCGGAGATGGGGCTGGAGCGGTAGTCGTACAAAGAAATGAAGAGGAGGGAACTGGTATATTGTCAACGCACCTTCATTCTGAAGGGAAACATGCGAAAGAGTTGGCTCTGGAAGGACCCAGCACACTTAGATGGGTTCCGGAAATCATTGAAGCGAACGATCCGGAAGATTCATCCTATTATCCATACATGAATGGAAACTTTGTTTTTAAACATGCCGTCACCAGGTTCATGGAAGTGATTGGAGAAGCATTAGTGACGAATGGGTATAAACCAGAAGATATTAGCCTGATGATACCACACCAGGCCAATCTTAGAATCAGCCAGTTTGTACAAAAAAAACTTGGGCTGTCTGATGACCAGGTTTACAACAACATCATGAAGTATGGCAATACAACAGCTGCTTCAATTCCTCTAGCAATGAGTGAAGCCTGGCAAGAAGGCAAAATAAAGCCTGGAGATCTCGTTTGTCTGGCTGCTTTCGGTAGTGGTTTCACCTGGGCTTCTGCACTCATTCGGTGGTAATTAATCCTTGATTTACAGATTCTCATCACATTGGTCGAAGGTTTAGTGTGTTTCGTATATAAATGGTATAATTTCAATAAAAAATAGGATTAAAATGAAACATTTATTATTATATTTATGTTTATTATTTAATAAATACAATTTCTAATTAAACTTTTAGCATCATGAATCTTTTTAGACTGTTCGCAAAACGAGACAAAAACCAACTAAGGATTCAAAAGTCTGAGTCAGGTGATGACTGGGTAGTGAAGAGAGGTTACAATACACTGTACATCGGGACGAAGGAAAAATGCAAAAAATATATGAGACAAGGTCTTTCAGCGGCTTAGCTATGGGTTACGTTATTGGGCGTCCGTCAATTGGCGGATCAGCCCGATAACATTATTGGGGATGGACCAGGAAATGAAGTGATTCGCATCTTCCAGAAATATCAATACTGAAATTTCAATGCAGCCAGTTGGATTAGGACAAGCAGAATTTGGCCACTATAAATCAATAAAGTATATTCATATTTAAAGATATATGCTAAATCCTAAACTACCTCCAAAACCTGAAACCTTGTTTTTTGAACCTGGAGGCAGATTAGGATTATCGCTCATATCGATAGTGCGACTTTCAAATGAAATGCCAAAATCAATGGAAACAATATCTGCAAAAAAATAGGCACCACCAGCAGTTAATGCGAATCCTGAAAGCTTACTTCTCTCATCTATCAATGTTATTGAAGGTGTGGTAAAATTCTCCTTTGTGTGTCCAGCTCCCGCTGATCCTTCAAGAAAGGGCTTGAACTTTTCTCCCTCCAAATAGTACCTTAAAAATGGACCAATAAAAAATGAGGTGGTCTTGAAAACATTGCCATCTTCCTTTATACGATTACTTTGCGATTGTACCTCCACTCCCATGACAAGCTTGTCAAGGAAGAAAAATCCAAGTTGTGGTTCGATAGTGACTGTTTGCTGGTTGGCAACAGTTCTGGCAGGAGAGTTGTCAGATTCAATTTCAACGTCATTTGATGAATAGCTGAAATGCCCAGAAGCATTTAAATAGATACTCCCTGATTCTAATTGGGCACATGCTGCATAAGTGATGAATCCGCTAATTGCTAATAAAACTATTTTCTTCATTTTTCTAGTGGTTGGTTTGGTCTACAACACTAGTATGAATTAAGTTAACCGATGAGCGAATCATAAATTAATTTTGCGTGCATGTTGACAGGTATAACCTCCACAGATTTTTCATTTAATAATCAAACTGGCAAATACGTAGGTAAGGTACGTGAGGTGTATGAGTTTGGAGATAAGTTAGCGATGATAGCTACGGACCGTATTTCAGCCTTTGATGTAGTATTACCACGACCGATTCCATACAAGGGCCAGGTTCTGAATCAGCTGGCAGCCCGGTTTCTGGATGGAACTAAGGACATTCTACCAAACTGGGTGGAATCAACGCCACATCCCAATGTGACTTTTGGAAAGAAATGCGATCCCTTTAAAGTTGAAATGGTGATTAGAGGTTACCTGGCTGGTCACGCATGGCGTGAATATCGGGATGGAAAAAGAACGCTTTGTGGTGTGCCAATGCCTGAAGGATTGAAAGAAAACGACAAGTTTCCAACACCTATCATTACGCCCTCTACCAAGGCTGAAGAAGGTCATGATGAAGATATTTCCAGGGAAGAAATTTTAAACCAGGGTCTGGTTTCGGAGAAGGATTATCAAAAACTTGAAGAATATACGTACAAGCTATTCGACAGGGGGACCGAAGTTGCCAAGTCTCGTGGTCTAATCCTTGTTGATACTAAGTACGAATTCGGGAAATACAATGATGAAATCTACCTGATCGATGAGGTACATACTCCTGATTCTTCCAGGTACTTCTACGAAAACACCTATGCTGATTTGCAGGAAAAAGGAGAACCGCAACGACAACTTTCCAAGGAATTCGTTCGACAGTGGCTCATTTCTGAAGGTTTTCAAGGTAAAGAAGGGCAACTAATGCCTGAAATCCCGGATGAGCGTGTGGACCTGATTTCCACTAGGTATATCGAACTTTATGAAAACATATCGGGTGAAAAATTTGTTAAGGATGATTACCACGATAAATTAGCCCAAATAAAAAAGAGTATTGCTCAAATTTCAGACACACTATGAATTTTAACGCTGACAAATACGATAACTATTCCATTGTAAAGATTTCTGACGAGAAGGTTGACAGTTCGATTGCACCTGAATTGAAATCTGAATTTATGAATTTAAGCCAGGATGGAGTCAAGAGTATAATCATTGACATGGAAGACGTTAAATATGTCGATTCAAGTGGTCTGAGTGCTTTTTTGGTTGGAAACAGATCCTTCACTGATAATGGAGCATTTGTTCTTTACAATGTGACAGATCATGTCATGAAGCTAATTTCTATCAGCCAGCTTGACAAAGTGATGACAATTCTACCTTCAAAAGAAGAAGCGGTAGATTATGTTTTTATGACAGAAATTGAAAAAGGACAAGGGGCTGGAGAATAGGTTTGAGTCTTGAATTACAAATCCTAGGATCAAATTCGGCTGCTTTTGCCCATCGAAGGCACCACACTTCGCAACTTTTCAGAATTCAAAATCAACTTTTCTTGATAGACTGTGGGGAGGGAACACAGTTGTTATTGAAGAAACACCAGGTTAAAATCTCCAAAATAGATCAAATCCTGATCTCTCACCTGCATGGTGATCATTACTTCGGACTTATAGGCTTATTATCCACAATGCACTTGTTTGGTCGTGAAAAGGAGTTGACATTGATTGCTCCTCCCGGATTGGCTGAAATAATCTCTTTGCAGCTAAAGCATTCACAGACATGGTTAATGTATAAAATCAATTTTGTTGAGTGGACACCGGATGAAATTGAATTGGTTTTTGAAAATCAGCAAATAACTATTCATACCATACCTATGGATCATGGCGTCCCTTGCTCGGGTTTTCTATTTAAGGAAAAAGAAAAAAGGAGAAGGATTCATAGAGAAGTGTTTTCTGATCTAAATCTTAGTCCATTGGAGATTTCCAGATTAAAAAATGGAGAAGACCTTTTAAATTCTGACGGTTCAATAAAATACGAGAACAGTAAGCTGACGCTTGATCCACACCCAAGGTTCTCCTATGCCTATTGTTCAGATACGAAGTACAACCCTGGAATTGTAGATCAGATCAAGGATGTGAACCTGTTGTATCATGAATCAACGTTTGCTGATGATATGGAGAAACGTGCGCACAACACTTTTCATTCCACAGCAAAGGAAGCAGCTTCTATTGCAAAAGAGGCCAACGTAGGCAAGCTTATCCTGGGCCATTTTTCTGCCAGATATAGAGAGTTGGATGTGATTTTGGAAGAAGCAAAAACGGTGTTTCCTGAGACTGAACTAGCCATTGAAGGAACTAAATTCGAAGTATCTGTAAACGCATAGCCTATCCAATGGAGAGCAAAAAGAAACAAAGCCTTTTTCTAATTCTAGCTGGAATCTTCCTGACGAATGCGATTTTGGCAGAAATGATTGGAGTGAAAATCTTTTCTGCGGAATCTACTTTTGGTTTCAATCCAGCCAACATCAATATTCTAGGATACACACTTGATTTTAACCTCACTGCTGGGGTTGTTATATGGCCTGTAGTTTTTTTAACTACTGATATCATTAATGAATATTTTGGGAAAAAAGGAGTGAAGAAGATTAGCTTCCTGGCGGTAGGGTGTATTGCATATGCTTTTTTTATGATTTTTCTTGTCACTAAGCTTGACCCTGCTGCATTTTGGTTGGATGTGAATAGCACAGATGATCAAGGAAATTCCTTCAATGTAAATTTTGCTTTCAACAAGATCTATACTCAGGGGTTGGGTATCATCATTGGTTCTTTAATTGCCTTCCTAATAGGTCAGTTTTTAGATGTCTATGTTTTTCAACGATTGCGTCGTATTACGGGTGAAAAGAAGATTTGGCTCAGAGCCACAGGGTCAACGTTGATTTCTCAGTTAATTGACAGTTTCGTGGTTTTAGTAATTGCATTCTACATTCTTGCTCCGGCTGAAAGCAGATGGCCGCTTGCTCAAGTGGTCTCGGTTGGAATCATTAATTACATCTATAAATTCACTGTTGCAATCGTCCTTACTCCGGTCATTTATCT
>JANQST010000258.1 GCA_028279155.1 Cyclobacteriaceae bacterium | reverse complement strand
AATCCATTGTTTCATTTCTTCCCACATTTCCGGCTTGTCGCTGTGCTCCAGGCTTCTCACGGATCCAAGTTTGAAGGACCTGGATAGAATCTTTTGTTTTCCTTCGTAAATATTTAATTCTGTACTTCCTCCACCTACATCCACGTGAAGGTAGTTTCCAGTCTTTAAGGAAAGACCAATAACCTTGTTGATCATTTCAGCTTCTTCTTCCCCACTAATGACTTTAATGTCGAGCCCAAGTCCTTCTTTCACATGTTCGATGAGTGATCTCCCATTTTCGGATTCACGTATTGCTGAAGTTGCGCAACCAAAAAAAGCATCAACTTCATAGAGATCGATGAGGTTTTTGTAAGCTGTCAATAATTTGTAAAAGCGCTCTTTGTTGTATTCACTAATTCGTCCAGTTGTGAATACATCATGCCCCAGTCGTAACGGGAACCTTACATATTCTAATTTTTTAAATGTTACCTCATCCTTGTATTCAAGCACTTTCGTTATTTGTAAACGAACAGCGTTGGAACCGATATCAATAGCTGCCAATTTCATAAGGCTGCAAAACTAAGGAACTGAACAAATAATAATTATGTATTAATACTGCATAGTTTATATTTGCATCACTTATCAAGAAAGACCGAGGGAATGGGCCCGATGACGTCTTAGCAACCTAATCATCAGCGAGTGGTTTTCGGTGCTAACTCCCACCCTGCAGTGACAGGAAAGATGAGACGATCCATATGGACTTTCTCTGGTAAGTCAAAAAAGCCAGAGATGAATTTAATCACAGATATACTTAAATATAGAATTCTCGTGCTTGATGGAGCAATGGGTACGATGATTCAACGTCATAAACTTGAGGAAGAGGATTTCAGAAATGAAGACCTGAATGATCATGATAAACCTTTGAAGGGCAATAATGATCTACTGTCAATCACCAGACCTGACATAATCAAGGATATTCACAAACAATACTTTGAAGCTGGAGCAGATATTGTTGAAACGAACACTTTTTCAGGAACAACGATTGCACAAGCTGATTACGGGCTTGAACATATAGTTTATGAATTGAATTTTAAATCTGCTCAAATTGCTAAGGAAGTTGCAAATGGATTCACCGAGCGAGAACCGGACAAGCCAAGATTTGTAGCGGGGTCAATGGGACCGACAAACCGTACCGCATCAATTTCACCAGATGTAAATGATCCCGGATTTCGAGCTGTAAGTTTTGAGGATTTGAGAATTGCTTACAAACAACAAGCGGAAGCGTTGTTGGATGGGGGAGCTGATTTATTACTCGTGGAAACAATCTTCGACACCCTCAATGCGAAGGCTGCACTATTTGCAATTGACGAAATACAAAAAGAAAGAGAAATTGAGGTTCCAATCATGGTTTCAGGTACTATTACCGATGCATCGGGAAGAACACTTTCTGGTCAAACAACAGAGGCATTTTTAATTTCGATTTCTCATTTAAACCTATTGAGCGTGGGACTGAATTGTGCTCTGGGGGCCAAGCAGTTGCGGCCCTATTTAAAGGTCCTATCCGAAAAAACAGAGTTCAATGTAAGTGCGCATCCGAATGCCGGACTTCCAAACGAATTCGGTCAGTACGATGAAACACCTGAAGACATGGCTGGACAGATCAAAGAATTTCTTGATGATGGTTTAGTGAATATAGTCGGAGGGTGTTGTGGGACAACTCCGGAACACATTAAAGCAATAGCCGATTTGACGAAGCAGTATGGACCAAGAGAGGAGGCAATAGCTTGAAACCGTTAATTCTATCTGGTTTAGAACCACTTGTAATTACCCCCGAATCCAATTTTGTAAATGTTGGAGAGCGCACGAATGTTACAGGTTCCAGAAAGTTTTCCAGACTTATTCAGGAAGACAAATACGATGAAGCATTAGATATTGCACTTGACCAAGTACGTGGTGGAGCTCAAATCCTGGACGTAAACATGGATGAGGGCATGTTGGATGGCAAGGTTGCGATGGTAAAATTCCTAAACTTAATTGCCTCTGAACCAGAGATTGCACGAATTCCAATAATGATCGACTCGTCCAAATGGGAGATCATTGAAGCCGGTCTTCAGTGTATTCAAGGGAAAGGAGTTGTAAATTCAATAAGCTTGAAAGAAGGTGAGGAAACTTTCAAAATTCAAGCAGAAAAGATCAAAAGGTATGGTGCCGCCATTGTTGTTATGGCGTTTGATGAAAAAGGGCAAGCTGACACTTATGATCGTAGAGTTGAAATATGCGAAAGAAGCTACAACACTCTTGTTGATGAAGTCAACTTTCCTCCGCAGGACATCATTTTCGATCCTAACATTTTTCCGGTTGCTACAGGAATAGAGGAGCATAACAACAACGCACTTGACTTTTTCAATGCAACCAAATGGATCAAGAACCATCTTCCGGGGGCAAAAGTAAGTGGCGGGGTGAGTAATGTATCCTTTTCTTTCAGGGGAAATAATGTGGTACGTGAAGCTATGCATTCTGCCTTTTTATTCCATGGTATAAACTCCGGAATGGATATGGGAATTGTGAATGCAGGAATGATTGAGGTATACGATGAAATTCCTAAAGATTTATTGGAACATGTAGAGGATGTATTGTTAAATCGAAGAAGTGACGCTACTGATAGACTATTGGCTTTTGCTGAAAATGTAAAGGGTAAAGGTATTGAAAAGAAGGAGGACCTGACGTGGAGAGAAACAGATGTAGAAGAACGACTTTCCCATGCGCTAGTTAAAGGTATTGTTGATTTCATAGAAGAAGATACCGAAGAAGCCAGGTTGAAATATTCTAGCCCACTGAAAGTGATTGAAGGTCCGCTTATGGATGGAATGAACGTTGTGGGAGATCTATTTGGTAGTGGAAAGATGTTCCTTCCCCAAGTAGTCAAAAGTGCTCGGGTAATGAAAAAATCAGTAGCCTATTTGACTCCTTTTCTTGAAGAAGAAAAAGCTTCAGGAAACACTAAGGGAAAAATTCTACTTGCAACTGTGAAGGGAGATGTTCATGACATAGGTAAGAACATCGTTGGTGTCGTGATGGCATGCAACAATTTTGATATTGAGGATCTTGGTGTGATGGTCCCAGCTGAAAAAATCCTTGATCGGGCAGAGGAAATAAACGCAGATATCATTGGCTTGAGCGGATTGATAACACCTTCACTGGATGAGATGGTGAATGTTGCTGAAGAGATGTCAAGAAGAAAGATGAAAACACCTCTTCTGATTGGCGGAGCAACAACTTCCAGAATCCATACGGCGGTCAAGATTGCACCTAAATATGATCATGCGGTTATCCATGTTTTAGATGCATCTAAAAGTGTTGGAGTTTCTACGAATCTACTTAGCGATAAGTCTGCTGAATTTAGTGATTTGATCAAGTCAGAATACTTAGAATTGGCAGAATCTCATAAAGCCAGGACAGGATCAAAAGACTATATTCCTTACCAACAAGCAAAGTCAAACGGAGTAGGCATTGATTGGTCGGTATTTCAGTCAGAGGTTCCACTGAAATTGGGAATTACCAGGTTTGGAGAATATGATCTTGGAGAAATTCGTAACCACATTGATTGGACACCTTTCTTTTCTACCTGGATGCTCAAAGGAAAATATCCTGCGATTCTAGAAAATGAAACAATAGGAGCAGAGGCCAAAAAATTGTTTGATGATGCTCAAATAATGCTGGATGATATTATTGATAACAAGAAATTGCAAGCAAACGCAGTTGTGGGTTTGTTTCCAGCTAATTCAAATGGAGATGATGTTTCCATTTGGCAAACTGAAATGCGAGAGGAGGAACAGGCACAGTTCCATTTCCTACGTCAGCAAGGGAAGAAAGCAGATGGAATTCCAAATAATTCCTTGGCTGATTTTGTTGCTCCTTTTGAAGCAGGAGTAGATTACTTCGGAGGGTTTGCTGTTACAGCAGGAATTGGTATAGAAGCTTTAATTGACGAATACAAAAAAGAGCATGATGACTATAAGGAAATTATGGTTAAGGCTCTTGCTGATCGATTAGCGGAAGCTTTTGCTGAATTGATGCATAAAAAGGTCCGTACAGGAATCTGGGGCTATTCTTCGAATGAAAACTTTACCAATGAGGAATTGATAAAGGAGAAATATCAAGGAATAAGACCAGCTCCAGGATATCCGGCATGT
>JANQST010000257.1 GCA_028279155.1 Cyclobacteriaceae bacterium | reverse complement strand
AAGTTGATTGTTGTGGTAGTACCCTTTCGTATTTACATACCCCTGATTATCAAATACTAACTCAACTCCTTGTTTCAATCCATTGAGGTACGTCGTTATCTGTGTTACTTTTCCCTGATTGTCATATGCTGTCCAGCTTCCATGGTACTTTCCGTTTAAAAAATCACCTTCTCCTACAACTTTACCTTCTACTCTCAAAATCGCTTTTTGCAAACCAGGTATAGAGCTATAGTCCTGCAACTCTGCTCCTGCAGGAATCTGACTTCCTTGTACCTCTTCTACTTGATTTGAATTGGACGTTGAACAGGCTGCGAATCCTACTGCAGCCAATAAGTACATTAATTTCATTTCTTGCCTAGAATTTTCGGTATTACTTCTTTGAATACTTTAGTTCTATTGACAAAAATGACATAAATCGAGCAAACGAAAACAATGACCGCTAGCAAAAAAAGATAGCCTCCATCATCCATTACAACAATACCCAGTGTAGTAAGGTGAAGACCAATTGCTCCTGTCATTAGGCCTATTCCAAGAACTCCTCCTATCCATGCAGTTCCTGGAACAATAAGCAAAACAGAAGCAATTAACTCAAACATTCCAACCGCCCAACGACCTTCAGGCTCCATACCGCACTTTTCGAAAATATACATAGACTCAGCTGATCCTGTAAACTTGAAATAAAGAGTTTGAAGCATGATCACTGCCGCTAAAAAGCGAGCAATTGTATAAGCGATATTTTTAGGCATGATAGTGTGATTTAGTGATAGTAATTTTAGGTAATTTGTATAAAAGCTAAGGTGTGAAAAAAAGTTGGTTGATCTATGGAAGTCTAATGGGATTGCTAATGATTGTCCTAGAAGTGACTCATTATAAGGCGATTGTAAAGGATATCCGCATTGAGCTATTTGGAACGCTTGTTGCAATTCTTTTCATGACACTTGGTATTTGGCTTGGGATCACCTGGTACAAGAAGAAAACAAGTGTAGAGAAATACGATGCTAATAAACTGGGTTTGAGTCAAAGAGAAGTCGAAGTATTGCAGCTCCTCTCACAAGGCTACTCAAATCAGGAAATAGCAGATAAGCTTTTTGTCTCCTTAAACACAATTAAAACCCACATTCAAAAGATCTACCAGAAGTTGAATGCGAAAAGAAGGACCCAGGCCATTCAGAAAGCCAGGGAATTGGCTTTAATTACCAGTAGTGAAGAGTGAAAGCATAAATCACCCGAAAGGATGAAAGAAAAATGCAGTTTCCTTTATTGATTTGTTAGAAATAAAACAACCATGAACACAAAAATTGCAATCAAATACGGGTCTATCACTGGCCTAGTTATTATGGCCTCCTGGGTCATCAGTTATTTCATATGGGGTGGGGTTCATTTTCCGGGTGGAGAGGTTTTCGGCTATGCGGTTATGCTGTTGGCTTTCTCTACCGTTTTCGTAGCGATTAGGAATAAAAAGATGAGTTCAGAAAATGGAATTTCATTTAAGGACGGATTCCTAACCGGACTAGGCATTGTGTTGGTAGCGACCATCATTTATGTCATTGGTTGGACCTTCGTTTACATGCCTGCCTTTGAACCGGATTTTGTCGAGCGGTTCCAATCCACTCAAATAGATAAAGTGAATCAACTCAATATCTCAGAGGATCAAAAGGCCGCTCAGATCAATGACATCAAGAGTTTCAATGAGACGTATAAAAAACCTCATATCATGGCCATGTTCACATTCATAGAGATTTTTCCGGTAGGCCTCATCGTCTCATTAATTTGTGCCTTGATCTTGAAACGGAAAGCATAGCTTCCGCCATATGGAATAAAAGGGCTGTGTATTCTCACAGCCTTTTTTATTTATTCTGATTTATTATTGCCGCATAATAAAGGACCAAGAGGTTACATGTTCGACGCGAAAGCCACTTACTCTATAATATCCAGGAAATACCTGATACTGTTTGCATTTAGTGTTTTGACTACATTCAATCCCTTTGAATCTTATAGTCAGCGTACATCTGTTGACTTAGGGTATCGCATCAATCCTATATACTCAAGAGGGTTCCGACAACCACTCTATGATGGTGACCGAGCTGGTTTTTTTACTATGCAACGTACCCGGTTAGTTCTTAACTACTCCAACAAAGACAGCTTAAAAGCCCAAGTCATTTTTCAAGATCGACGGGCATGGGGAGAAGCCAGTGATAGGCAAGATGTTTCTGAAGTTGCAATTTTCAGAGCATGGGTGGAAAAGAATTTCACTCCAGAACTATCGTTAAAACTAGGTCGACAAGGACTTATTTATGATAATCAAAATATTTTTGGAGGGCTTGATTGGGCTGGAACATTGGCACATGATGTTGCTCTAACAAAATATGAGTCCGACAAGATCAAGCTTCATTTGGCCCTTGCATTCAATGCAAATAGAGTCAATGAATTGAAACGCGATTTTTTCAGACCTAACCTTTACAAAAACCTTCAATTCCTGTGGGCAAGAAAGGAATGGGAAAAAATCAAGTCTTCTTTTTGGTTTGTCAACCATGGCCTGGAAAAAGCAGACACTACGGTGGCATATACTCAAACATTTGGTACAAACACGCAAGTTCAATTGAATCCAAAACTTAAGTTCAGAGGGGTATTTTTTCAACAAATTGGAAGAGATGTTACGAACAGAAAGGTTAGTGCTAATTTTCTATCTACCCATTTTATTTATCAAGCTGCAAACAATTTGAATCTAACATTAGCCCTGGATAAAATGTCAGGGTCAGATATTGGAGATTTCAGTGATCCTTCTACCAAAAGCAATACGTATGATAATCTTTTTGGGTTGAGGCATGGTAGGTTTGGCTACATTGATTATTTCTACCTTTTAATTGAACCTACTGCCGGATTGCAAGACTATTTTGTCAAGCTTGACTACTCCCCTTCGAGCAAATTCAATATCAAAAATTTGCTACACTACTTTAGAACCGATAAAGATTCTTATGCTGTTGGTGACTTTGCTTTTGCAAATCCGCTTGATCCCTTTTTGGGAGTTGAAAATGACTTGATTCTCACTTATAAATTCAGTAATGATTACAATGCCAGCTTTGGCCATTCCATCATGTTTGGCTCCAATACATTAGATCAAATGTTTGGGGGAAGAAAGAGTCGTGACAATCAGGTATTCTATATGGTCATATCCGCAACTCCACGAATTTTTGAGTCAAAGTCTAATTAACCTTCCTAGACATCTATTCAATTTGACCTATGATTTCATCCCTCAATTTATTTCTCAATTGTCATGTGAATGACACCTTTTTATGCAATATTTGAAGCGTTAAGATTAACCAGCCAGACAAGCCACTATGAAATTCGATTTGTTTCAGAACCTAAAGGTTCGAGATAAAATTCTCATTGCATTTCTAATAATCACGGTGTTATACGTGGTGAACATTTTATACAACATTACAAGTCTGAATTCCATCAAGGCAAATGTTGACAGCATCTACAACAATCGCATGCTTAGCATCAATTCATTACTTGAAGCTGATCGAGATGGCTATCAATCACGTCTTGAAATTACCGAATCAATCAGCGCACTATCAGATAGTGTGACTTATCTAACTACTGACTTCCAGCCTAAGATTGATGCAATGAACGAGAATTTGGAACAAATAGAAACCAGGTTTAACACGTTTAAAAATGTCTATTTATCCACCGGTGGTGTTGAGCATGAGGCATTTGGCATTTTTGACCAACATTTATCAAGCGTCAAATCACACACCTTGGCCATTGAAAATCATATCAAAAATAAGAATACGAACCAATTAAAGGTAAGTTACTACGGTGACTACCTTACGGATTTTGAGTTAATGAGAAACGCCATTGATCAACTCACTGGGGTTAGCTACGAACAGACGAAAATTGAATATGAGGATAGTGTTGCAATGGCAGGACAAATCACTCGTCTTTCAATCTATTTCTTTATTGGTGTTTTTCTTGTTCTGGTAATTTCGGGAGTTCTACTTACCAAAACCATCGTAGGACAGTTGGGCTGTGAGCCACAAGAAGCTGCTCAAATAGCAAACAACCTTGCAAAAGGTGATTTAACGCTTCACATTTCCAAAAAATCAGAAAAGGGCTTGTACCGGGACCTTAAGACAATGGTTGATAAGCTCAAAGAAGTTTTGGAAAACGTCATTATCGTAGCAAACAATTTAGCCACTTCCTCAAGGGGTCTTTCCTCGGTTTCACAGGATGTAAGTCATGGTGCGAGCCAGCAAGCAGCCTCAGCTGAAGAACTATCAGCAGCAATGGAAGAAATGGCCTCTTCAATTGAACAAAACGCAGTAAACGCAAAGGAAACAGAGAACATTGGAAAAAAAGCCGCTACTGATATCACAGATGGTAATGAAGCGGTGTCTCACACGGTTACCAGCATGCGTACCATAGCAGAGAAAATCAAGATTATTGGTGACATAGTGAGACAAACGAACATTCTGGCGTTAAATGCAGCAGTGGAAGCTGCCCGAGCTGGTGAACATGGAAAAGGGTTTGCAGTGGTTGCTTCTGAAGTAAGATCACTAGCAGAAAGAAGCCAACAGGCCGCTGCTGAAATTGATGAGCTTTCACAGTCAAGTGTTACCATTGCTGAAAACTCCGGAGAAGTACTGTCACAAATTGTCCCGGACATTCTCAAAACTTCCGAATTAGTTCAGGACATTGTTCGCACATCGACCGAGCAAAATGAGTCATCCCAGCAGGTAAACAATTCTATCCAGGAGTTGAATGAAATCGTTCAACGAAATGCTGCAAACGCCGAAGAAATGGCAAGTAGTAGCGAAGAATTGACAGCACAAGCAGAAAGTTTGAAAGACCTCATTTCATTTTTCTCATTTGATGAAGAGATCTCCAGGAACAATCACTCAGCGAAATAATCGAGTGCTCTTATGCGAGCATCTTATTCTCCATTTCATCTTCCAGGTTCACATAATTGAGTTTAATCATTTCATCTACTTCCAAAGAATAAAACTCAAATTCCTCAACTACTTTACCAACCAGCC
>JANQST010000254.1 GCA_028279155.1 Cyclobacteriaceae bacterium | reverse complement strand
CACTGTAGACCTCCCGTTTGAAGTCAGTTTCAAAAAGGTAGCCTGATCCAACACCAATGCCCAAGGCGATCACCCGATCTCGAGCTTTTCCTGTCGCATCCTGATGCACTGCAAAAGAGGAGTTTAATCCCTTTCCGGCAACAAATAATCGTCTAAGTGATGTGCCTGAACCTTTGGGAGCAACCAGAATAACATCCACATCACTTGGTGGTACAATTCCTGTTTGTTCACTGTAAGTGATTCCAAAGCCGTGTGAAAAATACAAAGCCTTATCTGGTGTCAAATATTTTTGAATGACCGGCCATTGTTCAATTTGACCTGCATCAGAAAGGAGGTATTGTATGATGGTTCCCTTTTCGCATGCTTCTTCGATTTCGAAAAGATCCTTGCCCTCAACGAATCCATCGTTTACAGCTTTATCCCAGGATTTGCCTCCCTTTCTTTGACCAACAATTACATTGATTCCATTGTCTCTCAGATTCAAGGCCTGTCCGGGACCCTGAACTCCATACCCAATTACTGCGACAGTTTCATCTTTCAATGTTTCCTGTGCTTTTGCCAGAGGGAATTCCTCCCGTGTTACTACTTCTTCCAGCGTTCCGCCAAAATCTATCTTTGCCATTTTTGAAAATTGTTTCTGTTTTTAAAAGTCTTTAATGCTGAGTTTATTTGATCGAGAGCTCTCCAGCTCCTTTATAAATGCTTCTGTTTTTCTTTTTGATTTGGAAATTGCGACGCGACCAGACCGCACGAACTCTAAAATCCCGTAAGGTTCAAGAGCGAGATACAATTCATGTGTTTCGTGTTTGGTTCCTGTTTTTTCAATGATGATGTGGTACTTATCCAGGGCAATAATTCTTGCTCCGTTGTTTCTTACCAGCTTTTCAATCATTCCGTTTTGCTCGAAAGCACTTGCTGATACTTTGTACAGTGCGATTTCTTGATAAAAGATCTGATCTTCATCGTATACAAATGCGCCGAGGACATCTACTAGCTTTCGTATTTGCTTCACCACTTTCTCTAACTGCTCCTTGGTTTCAGTTACAACCAAGGTGTACCTGGAAACACCACTTACTTCAGTACTTGAAACATTCAAGCTGTTGATGTTGATTTTCCGCCTGCTGAAGATGATCGTGAGTCGATTCAACAAACCAGGCTTGTCTTCTGTCAAAACGGACAATGTATATTCTTTTGCTATCTGTTCCATCTTCATTCTAATCTCACATCTGATACACTACTTCCTGTAGGCACCATTGGGAATACATTTTCTTCTTTTTCGACCATCACTTCAAGAAGTGAAGTACCTTCGGTTGAAAGCCATCCGTTGATTGCTTCATTTAATTCCTTTCGCTCTGTTACCTTTCGAGCAGAGATACTGTAACTATTAGCCAAGGCGACGAAATCAGGATTGGCCATTTCAGTAAACGAATATCTTCGTTCAAAAAATAGCTCTTGCCATTGTCGGACCATACCAAGGAAGTTGTTGTTCAGAATTAGAATTTTCACATCAATGTCATACTGCATGATCGTTCCTAGTTCCTGAACTGTCATCTGAAAACCACCATCTCCTATGATAGCTATTACCTGACGTTTGGGATTACCAAGCTTTGCACCTACTGCGGCTGGTAGGCAAAACCCCATGGTGCCCAGTCCCCCGGAAGTGATGTTGCTCTTTTCTTGATCAAACTGGTAATACCTGCTCGTGACCATTTGGTGTTGACCAACATCAGTTACAATGATTGATTTACCTCCAGTGGCTTGCGAGATCTGATGGATTACTTCTGCCATTTTAAGTTCACCTTCATCTGGGAAGAGGGCCTCTGATTTTACTTTTTCATGTTCCGTGCTGTCACAATCTCTAAATTCTTTTAACCATTTTTCATGACTCCTTATATCAACAAGAGGAGTCAAGAGTTTAAGCGCTTGTTTGGCATCTGCATTGATAGCCACAGTGGTTTTCACATTTTTATCAATTTCTGCCGGGTCAAGTTCAATGTGAATCACTTTGGCCTGCTTAGCATACGTGTTGACATCACCGGTGACACGATCATCGAATCTCATTCCTACTGCGATTAGAAGGTCGCATTCATTGGTTTTAAGGTTAGGTCCATAGTTCCCGTGCATTCCTGTGAAACCAACATAAAGCGGATGTTTGGTAGACAGAGCAGATAGTCCCAATAAGGTGGAGGCCACTGGCAATCCAGCCTTCTGGATAAACTTTTTAAATTCCTTTTCGGCACCTGATAAAGTAACTCCCTGGCCTACCAACACAAGTGGTTTTTTTGCTTCATTGATAAGTTTTGAAGCCTCGATGATCCTCTCCTCATCAATATCCGGGTAGGGTTGATAGCTTCTAATCTTCTCACATGGATTGTAGTCAAACTCCATCAGCTCCTGTTGTGCGTTCTTGGTGATATCTATCAAGACTGGTCCAGGTCTTCCGGAAGATGCGATGTAAAATGCTCGAGAAATTGCATAGGGGATTTCATCTGCAGAAGTTACCTGGAAGTTCCATTTTGTGACTGGCATGGAAATACCTATGATATCTGTTTCCTGAAAGGCATCGCTACCTAGTAGGTGACTCGCCACCTGACCAGTAATACATACCAATGGAGTAGAATCGATTTGAGCGTCCGCAATGCCGGTTATCAGGTTGGTTGCTCCTGGTCCTGAAGTAGCAAAGCAAACGCCAACTTTTCCGGATGATCTGGCGTATCCTTGTGCAGCATGGACTGCTCCTTGTTCATGTCTCGTCAAGACGTGGTTGAGCCTGTTTTCATACTTATACAATGAGTCGTAAACAGGCATAATTGCTCCACCGGGATATCCGAAAATGGTATCCACTTTTTCTTCTAAGAGGCATTTAAGAAGTGCTTCTGAACCAGTTGTGGTTTTCTTTTTTTCTTCTAATTCTACTACTGCTTCCATATCTATTTATCTGTTACGCACCCTTTGGATGCCGATGAAACAAGTTTTGCATACTTGAATAGAGATCCATTTTGGACTTTCAGGTCTGGCTTTTTCCAGCGGGCTCTTCGTTGTTTAAGTTCTTCTTCACTTAGCTCAACTTCTATTGTATTTTTTGAAGCATCTATGGTAATGGTATCTCCATCTTCAACTAGTGCGATATTGCCACCAGCTTGAGCTTCGGGGGTGATATGTCCAACAACGAATCCATGGGTGCCACCAGAAAATCTTCCGTCAGTAATGAGCGCTACATCTTTTCCTAATCCTGCTCCCATGATTGCTGCTGTGGGTTTGAGCATTTCCGGCATTCCCGGACCGCCTTTTGGTCCTTCGTAGCGGATAACTACAACATCACCATTTTCAATTTTCCCGTTTATTATCCCTTCGTTTGCCTCAAACTCACCATCAAAAACCTTAGCTTTTCCTTTGAACTGCATTCCTTCTTTTCCGGTGATTTTTGCTACGGCGCCTTCTGTTGCTAGATTTCCATGAAGGATAGTAATGTGGCCTGTCGCTTTTATAGGATCAGAAAGGTCTCTAACAACTTGCTGCCCTTCAGTCATGGAAGGAACCCCTGACAAATTTTCTTCCACAGTTTTTCCAGTAACCGTAAGACAGTCACCGTGAAGCATTCCTTTCTCCAAAAGAAATTTCATAACCGATGGCACCCCACCAATAGCATGTACATCTTCCATTAGATATTTGCCGCTAGGTTTTAAATCGGCAAGAAATGGAGTGTTGTCACTTATTCGTTGGAAATCACTCAATGTAAATTCTATTCCAGCGGCGTCTGCGATTGCCAGAAAATGGAGGACTGCATTTGTTGAACCGCCTAAGACGGTAACCATGGTGATAGCGTTTTCTAATGACTTTTTGGAAACAATATCAGAAGGCTTAAGTCCAAGACGCAATAGATTCATTGTTGCCTTACCGGCTTCTTCACACTCTTTGACTTTTTCCTGGCTGACGGCAGGGTTGGAAGAATTGTAGGGGAGGGCCATTCCCATTGCTTCGATAGCTGAAGCCATCGTATTTGCTGTATACATGCCACCACACGCACCAGCACCGGGACATGCATTTTGAATCACTTTTTTGAATTGATCCTCATCGATCTTACCCGCTACTTTTTCTCCCCATGCTTCAAATGCAGATACTACATCAAGCTTCTTGTCATTGAGACAGCCGGAAGCTATTGTTCCGCCATAAACCATTACACTGGGACGGTCAAGGCGTAGCATTGCCATCAACGCCCCTGGCATGTTTTTATCGCAACCCACAACAGTTACCAATCCATCGTAGCTCATACCCTGAACCACTGTCTCCATAGAATCGGCTATGATATCCCGAGATGGAAGTGAGTATCTCATTCCTGGTGTACCCATGGAAATACCATCACTGACTCCGATGGTATTAAAGATGAGTCCAACACCTTCTGAATTGTTGATTCCTTTCTTTGCATGTTCGGCAAGACCATTCAAGTGCATGTTGCATGGATTTCCTTCATAGCCAGTGCTTGCAA
>JANQST010000246.1 GCA_028279155.1 Cyclobacteriaceae bacterium | reverse complement strand
ATTTCCGAAGGGATACGGGCGTTCGATTCACAGGATATTGGTGTGGACTTCTGCGACACTTTTCATTTAGATGCAAATGGAAATATTCTTGGCACCCATTACCAACGTGATGATTCCGGAAAATTGATGGAGGAGGTACCTCAAGGGGACCTGTATCAGGAACTAATTCAGCGGTTTTTTATTTCAGCACCAACCATGATGATAAGGAGGAAAGTGTTGGATGAATTAGGTGGCTATGCTGAAAATCTGAGTTATGAAGATTTTGATTTCTGGATTAGGTCTTCCAGAAATTGGGACTACAACTTCACTGATCAGATTTTGGTGAAAAAAAGAATCATCAACCATTCACATTCAACTCGACAGTTTGCTCTCCTTTCTAAACATCAAAAAAGTACATTAGAGGTGTGTCGGAAAATAAGAAAACTAAATCGAACTAAAGAAGAGGAAACTGCACTTAGAACCCGTTGCTATTACGAAATCCGACAATGTATGAAACAAGGAAACCTGGGGTTAATTCCAGGTTTCCTAAAACTTCTCTAATCATTTATTCATACTTGAGTGTTTTTGCCGGATCCAATGAAGCTACCTTGGAAGTCTGGTAGCCAACAGTAATTAGCGCAAATAACGATATCAATAGACCAGCGATCACAAGGAGCCACCATGGAAACTCTATTCTGTACGCATAATTATCAAGCCAACTATTCATCAGGAAATAAACAATTGGGGACCCGATCAATACAGCGATCCCGATCAGAACAAAAAAGTCTTTGTAAAAAATGGTCACTATTTGTGTCTTAGTTGCTCCTAAGACCTTTCTAACCCCGACTTCTTTTGATCGCTGGAGGGACAAAAATGATGAGAGACCAAACAGTCCCAAAATTGCTACTAAAATTGCCAGCAGTGCGAAGACCATGAAGGTATTCCCAAAACGTTTGTCCTGATCATACAAAGCTGCAAATCGCTGATCCAGGTAGGTGATGTCCAAAGGTGAATTGGGATAAAACTCGTTCCATGTATTTTCCAAATGTTCGATACCAGCCAAATAGTTGACATCATTCAATTCAATGACCAGGTTATCTGCATTCATCCATGGAAAATAAACGGTGGGTTCAACCTCCTTCTTCAAAGAGGTTCTGTTAATGTCATTCACGACCCCAACAATCGTGTATTTTCGATTAGTTTCTCTTTTCCCAAACTGAATCTTGTCGCCGAGGAGATCTTTAATATCTGCAACATTAAATCGCTCAAGGAAAGATTTATTGACTATCGCAGAAACTGTGTCTCGCTTTATGTTTGGATCAAAATTATTACCAGCGAAGAACGTCATGTCCACAGCTTCGAAGAATTGATCATCAGCATATTGAACATACGTTGTGCCCTCTATCCGATCTGAAAGACCAATCATTTTTACTGAAGAAGTAGTTGAATTGATATCGTTATCATCTCCACCTGGAATATTGGATGTACCGCCCACAGTCTCAATTGCAGAATGGGTTCTAAGCGTCTCTTTGAAGGAATTGAATTTGTTCAAAAAAGCTTGTCTTCCCTCCTCATCGTCATAGTCATCTTCGGGAATTAATACGTTTACTACTTTATCAAATGAAAGTCCTATGTCCTTCCCCAACATGAAGTTGATTTGAAGGTAAATGATGAAAGTTGCCGCGACCAATACCATTGATGCTGCAAATTGGGTAATCACCAATCCTCTTCTTAAGGCTACGCCTCTTTTCGAATTGAGATATTTCCCTTTTAAAACAGCAATTGGTTTAAAATCGGAAAGGACGAGTGCTGGGTAGAATCCTGAAGCGATCGTTCCACCAAATGTGAAAATCAGTAACGAAATCAGAAACGGAGTATGATTCCAAACATGATCCACAATCACCTTATCAACCAGGTTATTGAAATAGGGTAAACAGATTTCAGCAATGGCTAAAGCAATAAATGCCCCAATCAAATTGATCAACAATGCCTCGCACAAGAATTGAATAATCAGCTGTTTTCTGAATGCGCCAATTACCTTTCTTAGCCCCACTTCTTTGGCACGGTCCATCGCCCGTGCAGTTGATAGGTTCACATAATTGACCCATGCAATCGTGATAATAAAAATCGAAATAATAACGAGAAACGTCACAGCCTTTTCGCTTCCTGTTGGCTGTGGATTGTAGTAAAAATCAGATTTTAAGTGAATATCCTTTATCGGATGGATGTCCAATCGAGTTCGGTTGTTTATATCCAATTCTTCTCCATCGATAAATTTGGCTGTGGCTTCATACACTTTTTTATCAAGTGTGGAAACATCCACTCGTGGTGCTGTTTTGATGTACACATAGTAGTTGTTCCAACTCCAGTTTTTGTAGTCATGCATACCTTCCAAAGTTTTATCGGATACCATCATGTCAAACTTGTAGTGCGTATTGTCCGGGAGATCTTCAATTACTCCGGTCACCTTTAATGTTGCATTGTAATTCGTAGTGACTTCTAATGTTCGTCCAATGGGGTCTTCATCTCCAAAGTAGGCTTTCGCTCTACTTCTCGTAAGCACGATCGACCGTGGCTCGCTAAAAAGTGTCTCTTCAGATCCCTGGATAACCTGGTAGTTGAATATTTTTAGAAAGTTTGAATCTGCTGAAATAACACCTGTTTCTTTGAAGAAAACATTCCCATTTTTAATAATCATTGGTTCTAACTTCTTGGAAACCGTATGCTGGATAATTTCGGGCAATTCTTCAGTCAAGACACTACCTGTCAGGTAAGAGGCCATGGCATCCTTGTCTGCATCTTCTCCATTAATCACCTGAACATAGGAAACACGGTAAATTTGGTCCGCTTCGTTGTGAAAACTATCATAGCTTTTTTCAAACCTGATGTATTCGTTGATCAATAAAAATCCGGCCAGTCCTATAGCCAAACCAACGACATTGATTGCAGTGAACATCTTGTGCCTTGCAAGATTCCTCACACTTATCTTAAAGTAGTTTCTAAACATTCCTGTGTCCTTTATTATTGGGTATTGAGTTATTGGTCTTAATAATGATATTCTAAAAAGAAGTGCCACATCAAATAGATATTTCCATTGGGCCAGCCTTTTATTTTGCTCCAAATGATCGGAATACATCTCTTCCAGATCACCTTTGATATCCGAGTAAAACTCCGGATTACAGAACCATTTGAATAGTTTATCCGCCCAGTATTTAAGCATTATTGTTTTTTTGATGTGTTATTCGTACTTCAAAGTCTTAGCCGGATCCAAAGAGGCAACTTTGGATGTTTGATACCCTACAGTAATCAATGCGAAGACTGAAATAATGAAGAAGGCTAAGAGCAATAACCACCAAGGAAAATCAATTCTATATGCATAATTGCTAAGCCATTTATTCATAACGAAATAGACTACCGGGAATCCAATCAAAGAAGAGCTCCCGATTAACAACATGAAGTCTTTGTAAAAGAGGGATATAATATTGCCTATGGATGCTCCCAAAACCTTTCGCACTCCAACCTCTTTGGTCCGCTGAACTGCAATGAATGACGATAGGCCAAACAATCCAAGGATCGCAACCAAGATGGCTAACAAAGAGAATGATCCAAAAACATTCCCAAAACGTCTGTCTTCCTTGTACAATTGTTCGAAACGCCTATCGAGAAACTGAATATCTAATGGTGCATCTCCAAAAAATTTCTTCCAGGATTCCTCAATGTATGCCAGCCCATCCATAAATGCATTCTCATCCAACTTCACTACTGTGTTTCTTGATCCTGTATTATAAAAGTAGCATGTTGGCTCAACTGAGTTTTTTAGAGATGTTCTGTTGAAGTTTTGCAACACTCCAACTATTTTGAATTTATCATTTTCCGGGCTTCTTCCAAACTGTACGAATTCTCCTAATACCGTGGAATAATCATTAATTCCTAGTCTATCTAAAAAAGTTTCATTTACGATGATCGCTATTGAATCACTTGCTAATTCTCTTTTAAAATCTCTACCAGCTACAAAACCCATACCCATCGTCTTAGTGAATGAGTCATCGTTCCATTGAAGGTAAACGGTCCCGTCCAAGCGTTCTGTCATACCGACAATCTTCACCCCTCCGGAGGACGAAGCAATGTCACTACTACCTCCTCCAGGCATACTTGAAGTCCCACCAACTTGTACGATTGTATGATGTGACTTGAGATCTTCATGAAATAGCTTCATTTTTTGCTCCCTAGCCTCTCGCTGGTCACTATTCACTCTTGGTGTGGTGAACCCAACAACATGATTGATATCAAAACCTAGATCTTCAGATTTCATGTATTTTACCTGTTGCCCAACAATTAGGGTTCCTGCAATCAATACTATGGAAACAGCAAATTGAACGGTTACCAAAAATTTTCTTAATAAAGCTCCTTGTTTGGAATTTCTGAACTTTCCCTTTAAAACGGTAACTGGCTGAAAACTTGACAGAACTAGTGCTGGATATAACCCTGATACAAAAGTTCCCGCCACAAAAAAGATCAGTGTTGTAATAAGGAATGTCTTCTGATTCCAAACATGTACGGCAATTTGCTTATCAAGCAACCCATTAAAATAGGGCAAGGCAAGCTCAGCAATAAGAACTGCTAAAACTGAGCCAATAAAATTGATGATGAGAGACTCGATTAAAAATTGATAAATCAATTGATTTCTGTACGCCCCAATCACCTTTCTAAGACCTACTTCTTTTGCTCGGTCAATAGCTCTTGCAGTGGAAAGGTTTACATAATTGACCCAGGCAATTATTAAAACAAAGATTGATATAATCACCAAAAAAGAGACTGCCTTATGATTACCATGTATTTCAGGTTCAAAGGTGAAATCAGAATACAAGTGGATTGATTCCAGAGGCTGAAGATTAAATTCCTGATTAGAATTCTCTCCTATATACTTTTTGGCTAAAGGACTAAGCTTTTTATTAAGCTCGTCAAGATCACTATTTCGAGTCAATTTTAAAAAAGTATAATAATTGAAACCGCCCCAGTCATCTCTATCTAACCTTTCTTGTATACTTTTCAATGAAACCAGCATATTAAACTTATAATGAGTGTTTTCCGGAACATCTTCCATTACACCCGTTACCTTAAAAGGTCGATTGTACCCACTTAAAACTTCAATTTGTTTTCCAACCGGGTCAATATCTCCAAAATAGGCCAGTGCTTTACTTTCAGTTAGTACAATAGAATTTGGCTCATTCAATGCAGTTTCTGGATCGCCCTTAATAAGTAGATAGTCAAAAATTTTGAAATAGTTTGAGTCAGCCGCTATGATCATTTTTTCTGATCGTGTTATGCTTTTATGTCTGAAGATCACCTCAGAAAACTTATAGGTCGTCGTATAATTTTCCACTTCAGGTAGCTCTTCGGTTAACACTTTCCCACTTGGATGATACGACATAGCATCACGAGTACCAATTACTCCGTCCTTAACATCATCTGTTGTTAGTCGATATATCTGATTTGAGTCAGTGAAGAACCGATCATAACTTTTTTCAAACTGGATATATTCATTGATTAGGAGAAATGCAGCCAGTCCAATTGCCAAGCCAACGACATTGATTATTGAATACAATCGTTGCTTTGCAAGGCTTCTAATACTGATTTTAAAATAATTTGTCAACATTCCGTTTTCTATTTTGAGTTTTATCAATGGTCTCATCAATGATGGTCGAAACAGCTGAAGAATACCAATAAGATGTTTCCATTGAGCCAAATGATCTTCTAATTCAAGCCGGTCTTGATAAGTCTCCTCCAGATCTCCCATAATATCAGGGTAGTAATCTGGATGGCAAAACCATTTAAAGAACCTATCAGCCCATTGTTTTATCATACAAGTTTCATTTCGAAAGCTATCTCAGGGATAGAGTTCCATAAATCCGTCCTTACATCCTTGGAATACTCCAGTGCTTGTTTGCCAAAGCGATACTTTACGATTACAGCT
>JANQST010000235.1 GCA_028279155.1 Cyclobacteriaceae bacterium | reverse complement strand
TAAGGCATAAAACTGGAGATGAAGTTCAAATTGTTGACGGAAAAGGAGGTAAATACCGTGCAATTTTGAACCAGGTATCTAAGAATTCTTGTTCGTTTGAGATTATTGGGTCCGAAATTGAACCTAAGAAGAAATTCTACATACACTTGGCAATTGCTCCCACAAAAAATTCAGATCGAATGGAATGGATGATAGAGAAGCTTGGAGAGATTGGTGTAGATGAGTTGACATTTATTAAAACACAACATTCTGAAAGAAAGCATCTGAAATTAGATCGCTTAGAGAAAAAGGCTGTAAGTGCAATGAAGCAATCAGGCAGTTCCTTCAAACTAAAAATTAATGAGTTGACAGATTTCACTCATTTTGTTGATCAAGTATCCACAGATCAAAAATTTATCGCTCACGTGGATCCATCACATTTGTATCTTGGTGATTCGGCTAATGGCACAAAAAATACATGTGTTCTGATTGGACCTGAAGGTGATTTTGGTGATCAAGAGTTGATTCTAGCAGCAGCAAAGGGTTTTGTACCTGTTTCACTTGGAAAAAATACATTAAGAACAGAAACAGCAGGCTTTGCAGCCTGCTGCATCTTAAATTTCTTAAACAAATATTGAAGTCTATTTTCCAATTTTCCAGTCATCGTCCGGAGTTCCTTTGAAACAATTAGGGGTAACTGGAAAATCAGCGGTAATCACATAATAATAGGTTCCATTAGGAAATTCCGGAGTGATTCCCGACCGGCCATTACATTCATCTAGATCTCCAAGACCTTCTTCATATTCATAATCCTGAATGTAGGTCCCATCGTGTGTTCCATCTGGATAGTCCTTTCCGGCAGTTCCTGTTCCGGTTCTTGTTCCGGATTTCAATTTGTAACTTGATTTTAGCTCTTTGATTGCTGTTGATGGATCGTCTGGATCTGTGTATCCATACTTATAGTATATAGGGAAACCATCTCCAGCAAATCCATACAACAAGGAATGTCTGCTGCCATCCTCATCAGAAGCCAAGCCAACAATATCTCCATGGTAATGGTAATTTCCCTGAGTGGTCACATGAGCACCATATTCGTCCAATCCAGTCTCATTTTCAAAGGCCACTTTTGCCTGCCATGCCCAATTTTCTTCACCATCATCTGGGTTAGTCCACGGTTTCAATCCCATCGGATGAAATTCAACCCCATTTGTTGCGATACCAAATTGCCAGAAATTATCATTCGAAGGCGTTGGTGGACCTGTTTCGTCAAAGACATAAATGATATTTCCAGTTAGAGCAGGTGTCAGGTCCAATTCACGAGTAACTTGAATCGCAGTTGGATCTGCATTGGGAAAACTTCCCACGGCATGATCTGCCAATTGATTCGATGAGATAATTCTAAGATCGTCACTAATCTCAAAACAGACTTCACTTTCCGTAGTACTTGTTGTCGAGCAACTGGTAGTAGTAGATTGTTCTTCTGGTTGAGAGTTATCGTACACGAAATTGCCTGAGTATGGAAATACTTTAAAGTAGTATGTCGTTTGATCCTGGAGCAAGGTGATTTCCAATGTTTCCACAGTAGTTCCTTTGTAAATCACTTGCTCTCCGGTGCCAATATATGTTGTACTGGATAAAGGTTCTACTCCATTTGTACGATCTGAAATATTGCTATTATCGCTAATAACTAATACGTAACCATCAACTGAAGTCAATGGAGACCAGGTGCTAATGTCAATGCTGGTTCCACCATTGCTACCAAAAGTGATGGTAGCAGTACCTGTAGCGCTTGATACGGTTACATCGAAATTCTCAACGACAGATCCTCCATTTCCATCATCTGCTATTACAGTAATGTTTGAAGTACCAATTCCAACTTCGGTTATTGTTAACATTGTACCATTAAGGCTGACAGTTACAACCGTTTCATCTCCGCTTGTAACAGAATATGTCAGTGCATCGCCATCAGGGTCAGTAAAAACATCAGCTATATTTATCTGTGTGCTACCGAATCCTTCCGTGAGGTTTTGGTCCACAATTGCATTGGCGACACTTGGGATACCGTTAGTTGCAGTGGCATTTACCGTAACTGAAAAAGTGGTGCTTACAGTTCCACCATTTCCATCGTTGGCTGTCACCGTAATTGTCGCAGTGCCTGATCCAACCTCTGTGATTGTGAGGTTGTTTCCCACAACAGATACGGTCACAACATTTTCATTGCTACTAGTAGCTGAAAACGAAAGTTCGTCACTGTCCGCGTCACTAAAGACATTTGCAAGGCCAATTGAATTAGTACCAAATCCTTCATCAAGATTGACATTCATGATTGGATTGGCTACTGTTGGAGCAGTATTTTCTATACTTGGAGTCTCATCGCCATTGCACCCCACAAAGAATAAAAGTGAGAGAGCAACAAAAATTGATAGGATATTTAGCTTGTTTGCCATTACTAGTAGATTAATTAGTTATCGTTAAGTTCTATTTAGATGCCCATTAGATTAGGTTCTTGTGTTTTTTATGAATTCATTACCTAAAAAGCACTCTACGGTAGGTTGTTCTGTCCTGATAAATGATTGAGAGAATGTATTGTCCTCTTATTGAATGAGGAGGCAGGATAACTTTCTCATTGATTCGACCATCTGTGCCGACGAAAATAGTTTTCTTGAATACGTCTCTTCCGTCTAGAGAATTGAGCCTAAGCTTCACTTCCATTCCCGGGATCATATTATTTATCTCCAGATCGACTCCCCGTTCAAGAGTGGATGGCACAGGGTAAATTGATATTTCGGAGTCTCCAGCTCCATAGAAATCTAATTCAACGCTAACTAGCTGACTATGAGAAGTAGTCCCATCAAAATCCGTCTGCTTGACTCTATAGTAAGAAATTCCAGGGTAAGGGGAGCGATCAACGAATGAATATTCTATTGTACTGCTCGAGTTTCCTGCCCCATCAATGGTAGCTATGTCTTCAAAAGTTTTAGCATCAACTGTACGCTGGACAGTGAAAAAATCATTATTTAATTCATTCGCTGTTGCCCATTCTATCAATACATCATTTTCAACCTCATCAGCTCTTACATACAATAACTCAACAGGTAAAGGATTATTAGGATCTTCCGATGCAGTGATTTCACTAAATGAAGTTATTCCTGTCCATGTGACCGTATTCGATCCTGTATTTACGGATCCTCCACTCTCCCAGGTGGATGAGCTGTATTTGGCGCCTGCGTAGTTTGATTCATTTCCGGAAACATCGGCATTAACATACGTAAAGCTAATGTCGTAATCGATTGACCCGGAAATTCCAGTAGGAATAACATTATAGTACCTGGTTATAAAGTCATTGACATCCCCTGGCAAGTTTCCATTTTTGGCATCCCTGAGGTTTATTGCAATGCTCGCTGAAGCCAACGTCCCATTTTGCAGTGTAATTGTAAATGGAGAATAATCATCTACGTCACCAATTGGTAAGGTAATCGCTGCTGCCGGTACCGCAGAGTAACTCTTGACGACTGAACCAACACCATCCGCTTCAATGTAGGTGGTAGTGCTGCCACCACTAATGGTGCCAGAAACCCCGATTGTTAAGTTATTCGATCCCAGGATGATGTTGCCTTGAGTAAGTGTCAACGTTCCATTGACCGTCACAGCTGCATTGAGTGTGAGGTTAGTGCTTGCTGCTTTATTGATCGTCACGTTATTGAAGGTCTGAGCGGCTCCAGTTGCGATCTGTTGTGCTCCTGCTCCATCAAAAATGATGGTTCCGTTTTGAGCAGTGAAGGTTCCATCGTTATTCCAATCTCCCGCGATATTAATGCTATAATCCATCGCTCCATCCACATCAAGTGTAACGCCGACGTTGGCAATAAACAAATCATTATCTACGTCGATATTTCCGCAAAGGGTCTTCGTCCCCGATCCACTTAATGTCAGATTATAGTAAGTAGTACCACCTACACACTGAGCTCCGGAGGCTGAAAAATCAACCGTTCCGGTTCCATCGTCAAAGGTACCGCCAGGATCAACAGTAAAATCACCGTTATCTAGTGTTAGGACATTCGAGCCAAGCGATAAAGTTCCGCCATTCTCAATGGTAATTGATCCAATGGTTTGATTAGCTGTTACCGTCACGTTATCACCATTTGCGATCATCACAGCATCCCCCGATCCCGGCACAACACCAGAAAGCCAGGTCGATGTGCTATTGAATGGTCCTGTTTGAGTTGAAACATTTTGAACAACTCCTATTGCAACCCGATTGTTGTCTGCAACTGCCACCAAATCTACAAAGTAAGAATTGCCACTTTCCAGTGTTAATGGATAAGCTGTTGGTGTTCCGGTAGTAAAATCTCCATCGGTATCATTATCAACAAGAACTACATAATTGTCGAATCCAGCTGGCAGTGATGGGAAAGATGAAATGTCAACTGTGAGTGTAATTGTTCCAACATCTCCTGTCTCATCAAGCAACCATTCACGAGTCAGTCGTTGGTATGCGGAGTTCGGAACATCTGATGCAGACCATGTAGCAATGCTGCCATTGTCATGTCCAAATAACAGGTAGTCTGTGGCATCCAGACTGCTTGCGTTTCTCATTCCTAAATTACCTCCTGATTGAGCGGTATTGTTTTCATCGGATGCTCCTTCACTTCCAATTCCGGCAACTTCATTCGGATAAGATCCTTCTGCATATCGATCATTGGCAATTGTTATCCCCCACTTTGCCGATAAATAATTCTCAACAATGATTCTCTCAGCTCCATTAAGAGCAGACGTGTATTTTATAATTTCAGCTATATCTCCGTTATAATGGTTTGCTCCTGAATTTTGCGCCCCCACCGTAAAAATTCCGGTGTTGCCAGATACGCTAGCTAAACCGTTTGCATCAGTTACATAAGAGGTGCCATCGATTAGAAGGTCTCGAGCGGTTCCTTGAATATGTGCTGTCAAAATATGCCCATTGCCATCATTCCAGGTATTTGTATTGTCTGACAACCAAACGAGGTTCGCGTTAGCATCATCTCGGGCAGTATAAGCTGCATAACCTCCTGCGGCCACTCCACCATTGGAATTAATATCTACAGATAGTAAAGAGTTATTTCCGCCATCTCTTTTTAGCGATGATGTATACCCTTTTTGGGAAGACGAGGTCTGATAAACAGTTAAAACCGTCATATCATCAACATTGTTACCAATCACTACGTTACTAGCTGGCCCATTTAAGAAGTCATCTGACCCGTCAAATCGAACAACCGGGAGGCTGTTCATTCCACTTGCTATATACGCAGGTTGGTTGGTAGCAGAACCCTGAGTCACGTCATTGCCATTCCCCGATTGATCAGTCCAGCTAGTCACTGGTGTTGCGCTAAGATCATCCCCTCTTAACCACAGCACATTGTTGGAACTATTACCGACTCCACCAGGGCCTGAAAAACCATCGTCATCATTATCTGAAATGGTGAATGTATTTACAGTATTCGAACCTAAGGTAGCATTTGTTGGAGATGAAAGTGTAACAGTAAATGTCTCTGCAGATTCCAGATCACTATCATCCACAATGACCGGATCAATCGTAGCAGTTGTCATACCTGGTGTTACGTTTAAAGTTCCGCTGGCTAATGTGTAATCTGTTCCCGAACCTGTAGCCGTGACATCAGCAACTGTATATGTTACTGAAACTGTATTGCTTGATGCTGCTGATAATTCAACTTGAATATTTGCAGTTCCAACACTTTCAATTTCAGAAGATGTTGTGTTAGTGAACTGAATGGTTGGAGCTGCATCATCGTCTGTGATTGTAAATGTGTAAACTGTGTTGGTTGCAGCTAAATTCCCGTTAATCGGGTTCGTCAACGTTATCTCAATGTCTTCATCTACTTCATCTTGCGCATCATCAACTATTGTAATATCAAAAGTGGTCGAAGTTGAGGTATTATCTCCCGGAATGGTGGCCGTTCCTGCCGCCAGTGTATAATCTGTTCCACCTCCCAAAGCGGTTCCGCCAGTCACGGAATAGTCAACAGTGATATCTGAACTGCTAGGAGAAGTGCTTTGAACAGTTAGCGTCACTGGTGTTGTTCCCTCTCCACCACTTGAACTTGCAGCTGTGAAATTTATCTTCCTGGCATTATCATCATCACTAATGGAAAACGTGTGAGAAGCGTTTGATCCCAGCGTAACTCCCGCAGAAGGATTGGAAAGTAGTAATTCAATGGTTTCACTGGATTCTAACAAAATATCATCAACCATGGTAATGGCAATATTGGAACTTGTATTTCCGGAAGTGATTGTCACCGTTCCATTGGAAAGAACGTAGTCTGTACCGCTTCCTGTGGCAGTACCACCTGTAATTGTATAGTCAACGGTTGCATCTGAGGACAAATCAAGGTTCAAATCGACTGGGATCAGTGCTGGTCCGTTTGGCTCAAACTCCTGGCTACTTGTTGCGTTAAACTGGATGATTGGACGAATCACACCAAATGCCAAATAGTCATTATCAGTGATATCAATTCCACTCACTTCGTACTCATTTCCGCTTAGAAGCGTCAATTCATGAGTCGTGGCTCCCGAGGTAAAATCACCATCAGAATCCAACATTACAATCAATTGAGAATAGCCAGTCGGTAATGATGGCAAACTGGTTATATCGAGCCCGATTGAAACTGTGCCAACATCACCTGTTTCATCGAGGCGCCATTCTCTACTTATTCGTTGAATGTCCGCACTCGAACCAGGCACTTCGGATCCGGACCATGAACCAATGCTTGCATTATCGTGTCCAAAAAGTAGATACTCGTTGTCCCCAAGTCCACTTGGACTACCAACCTTTAGGAGGCCGGCCGATTGAGCAATACTGTGTGTATTACTTGCATTTACTCGACCAATTCCTACGACTTCAATTCCATGAGCTGCCTGATGTGCATATTGATTATTCGCAATTGTGAGGTCGTATTTCGCAGCCAAATAGTTTTCAACAATAATTCGCTGAGCACTGTTCAAGGCAGTCGTATAGATCATGTACTCTGCAATGTCACCATCAAAATCCAGTTGAGTCCCATCAAAGCTACCCAGCGTGAAAACACCCGTATTCCCGCTTGCATCAAACATACCATCCGTATCGCTTGCTTCAGATGTTCCATTTATGAACAATTCTCTGTTTAGCTCATCCACCCATGCAGTCATAAGAACAGGAGAATCATTATTCCAAGGACCGGCATCAACTATTCTAGAAAAGCCTGTGTTCGCTTCATCCTGAGTCAAAAATCCTGTGTAACCCGCATTTGCCCCAACTCCATCGTAGTTAATTTCTAGCGATAATAAAGACGCAGCGCCTGTAGTTCGTTTGATGGATGAAATGTACTGTCTGTCTGTGCTAACAGTATTGTACACAATGATAGTTGTAAGATCTTCTTGAGCATTTCCAATCAAAGCGTTGGATGCAGGGCCATCGAGGAAATCGTCCGCACCATCAAATCTTACTATAGGTAATCCATTGATTTGCGCATCCACCCAGGTTGGTTGAGACGCTCCGGTACCTTGAGAAACATCATTTCCATTTCCTGACTGGTCCGACCAAGTACTAATAGGAGATGCTGACAAATCATCTGCTCTCAGCCACATAACATTCGTCGTATTGTCTCCTACTCCCCCAGGTCCGGAGAACCCTTCAGAATCATTATCTCCTATCGTAAATGTGTGTAGTGTGTTAGATCCTAGGGTAGCCCCACCTGGGGAACTCAATGTCACTGTAAATGTCTCCCCACTTTCAATAACCGCATCATCAGTGATGGCAGGATTAATACTAGTTACTGTTTCACCTGCGCTAATGGTTGCGGTTCCGTTTGCCAATTCATAATCTATTGTTCCTCCTGTTGCGGTTCCGTCCGCAACTGTGTAATCAACGGTCACATCCTGACCTGAAAGCCCGGAAAGGCTAACTTCTATGGAGGGACTGGAAGACTCTGATCCACTTCCTGTCGTACTTGTAAACTGCACCACAGGAGGATCATCATTGTCATTGATCGTATAGATGTAAACAGTATTTGTGGCCTCCAAATTACAATTTGTCGGATTAGTCAAGGTGATTTCAATAGTCTCATTTGCTTCATCAATCACATCCTCATTAATCACAATATCTAAAGTGGTTGTGGTATTGGTAGCTGTTATTGTAGCTGTTCCGGCAGCCAATGTATAATCAGGGCCTCCACCTGTTGCTGTACCTCCTGAAACTGAATAATCAACGGTTGTAGGATTCACTGCATCCATCGTATTGATTTGAATGGTCAGTGAAACTGGTGTTGAGCCTTCATCTCCGGCAGAGCTTGAAGCTGTAAAGTTTATTTTTCGGGAATTATCATCGTCATTTATTGAGAAAGTATGCTGTGTGTTTCCCTCCAATGTGGCTCCTGATGGAGAGGATAAATCAATAATAATGGTTTCGTCTGACTCAACATCCGTATCATTGGTTAGTGGCACATTGATATTTGCTGATGTATTTCCCGCCGTAATGGTCAAGGTACCTGCTGAAAGTGTATAATCTGTTCCACTTCCAGTGGCTGTACTGCTTCCATTGACAGAATAATCTACGGTGACATCTGCATTAAGTGAAAAGTTGAGATCTACGGCAATTGCTACAGGACCATTGGGTTCGAAATCCTGGCTAGTAACTGCATTGAATTGTACCACTGGTCGAACAACTGCAAATGAAACATATTGTCCATCGGAAATATCAAGGGTACTAGCTTCGTACTCATTACCACCTAGTGAAGTCATTGGATATGTTGTTGCACCAGAGCTGAAATCTCCATCGCTATCAAACATTACAACTAGGCTTGAATACTCGCTTGGTAAGGAGGGTAATGAGGTAATATCTAACCCGATTGAAACGTTTCCTACATCGCCAGTCTCATCCAATCTCCATTCCCTGGAAATTCGCTGAATGTTAGAACCAGAACTAGGTGCTTCCGTCGTGGTCCACGATGAAATATCACCATTGTCATGTCCAAAAAGAAGGAATTCATTGTCACCTAACCCATCCGGACTTCCAACTTTCAAAATACCTGATGACTGTGCTGATTGATGCGTATTGGATGCATCCACACGGCCTATACCGGCAAGCTCGTGTCCGTGTGAGATCTCAAATAAATAATTGTCATTGGCGATGGTCAATCCATATTTAGCTGCCAGGTAGTTCTCAATAATAATTCGTTGAGCGTTGTTCAACGCTATTGTATAAATCATGTACTCGGCGATATCCCCATCAAAATCTAGTTGCGTACCATCAAAGCTCCCTAATGTGAAAACTGACGTATTCCCGCTAGCATCAAACATCCCATCTGTATCAGTAACCTCAGAAATTCCATTAATGAACAATTCTCTATTCAAGTCATCTACCCAGGCGGTCATAAGTACAGGTGAATTGTCATTCCATGGGCCCGCATCAACTGCACGTGAAAAGCCCGTATTCGCTTCATCTTGAGTCAAAAATCCAGCATATCCAGAGTTATCACCAGTGCCATCATAGTTTATCTCGAGTGATAATAGCGAAGCTGCGGTGGTAGCTCTCTTGATTGACGAAATATATTGTCTGGCTGTGCTGGCAGTATTATATACAATTAGTGTTGTTAAGTCTTCCTGTCCATTTCCAATCAACGCATTGGAAGCAGGACCATTCAACACATCATCAACACCATCAAATCTAACCACAGGCAATCCATTGACTTGAGCATCAACCCATGTCGGTTGAGAGGCGCCGGTTCCTTGCGAAACATCATTTCCGTTACCAGACTGATCAGCCCACGTACTTACTGGTGAAGCGGAAAGATCATTTGCCCTTAACCACATCACATTGTTGTTGCTGTCTCCTACTCCACCCGGTCCAGAAAATCCCTCTGAATCGTTATCACTTATTGTGAAGGTGTGAATTGTGTTTGAACCTAATGTGGCTCCGCTTGGTGAACTCAAAGTCAATGTGAAGGTTTCACCATTTTCAATATCAGAATCATCGATGATGACGGGATTGACAAAAGTAACAGCGTCCCCTGCAGAAATGGTTGCGGTTCCGTTAGCCAGTTCATAATCTACCGTGCCTCCTGTAGCTGTACCGTCAGCAACTGTATAGTCTACTGTAACATCTTGTCCCGAAATGGTAGCTAAGCTAATTTCAATAGATGGGCTGGAAGCCTCTGAAGCACTTCCTGTGGCACTTGTGAATTGGACGGAGGGCGGATCATCATTGTCATTTATGGTATAAGTAAAAACTGTATTGGTAGACTCCAGGTTACTATTAGTAGGGTTCGTTAGTGTCACCTCAATAGTCTCATTCAGTTCATCAATAATATCTTCATTGATGTTAATATCTATTGTTGTGGTTGTTGTATTAGCTGCAACCGTAGCTGTACCAGCAGCAAGCGTATAGTCAATTCCTGATCCAGTTGCGGTCCCCCCCGAAATAGTATAGTCAACCGTGGTGGGATTAACTGCATCTACACTGTTGATTTGTACGGTTAAGGTTGCTGGGTTCGTTGATTCATCGCCAGAAGCACTTGAAGCAGTGAAATTTATTTTTCGGCTGTTATCATCGTCATTGATCGAAAAAATATGTTGGGTGTTTCCTTCCAATGTTGCACCAGATGGTGAAGCCAGATCAAGAATGATGGTTTCATCATTTTCAACATCGGTATCATTGGTAAGGGGAATATTAATATTAGCAGAAGTATTTCCTGCCGTTATAGTAAGAGTACCTGAAGCCAGCGTGTAATCCGTTCCACTCCCAGTGGCTGTACTGCTTCCATTTACCGAATAGTTAACAGTAACGTCCTGGTTCAACGAAAAATTAAGGTCAACTGCAACTGTAACAGGTCCATTTGGTTCAAAATCCTGGCTTGTGGTTGTATTAAACTGTACCACAGGACGTACTACAGCAAAGGACACGTACTGGCCATCACTAATATCTACCGAGCTGGCTTCATATTCATTTCCGCTCAACAAAGTCATTGGATAGGTAGTGGCACCAGAACTAAAGTCCCCGTCGTTATCCAGCATCACCACAAGGCTTGTGTACTCACTAGGAAGTGATGGCAAAGATGTGATATCAAGACCAATTGCCACATTTCCAATATCACCTGTTTCATCCAACCTCCATTCTCGACCAATTCGCTGAATGTTTGATCCTCCACTCGGAGCTTCGGTAGTAGTCCAGGAAGCAATACTTCCACCATCATGGCCAAAAAGCAGGTATTCTCCGTCACCCAAACCATCGGGACTACCTATTTTGAAAATTCCAGCAGATTGAGCTGTCTGGTGACTATTGGAGGCATCTACTCGACCTATTCCAGCAACCTCATTTCCATGTGCTATCTGATAGCTGAAGTTGTCATTCGCTATTGTCAGGTCGTACTTGGCTGCAAGGTAATTTTCAATAATGATCCGTTGAGCACTATTCAAAGCCGCTGTGAAAATCATGTATTCAGCTATGTCTCCATCAAAATCAAGCTGAGTCCCGTCAAAGCTACCCAAGGTGAAAACGGCTGTATTTCCACTCGCATCAAACATTCCGTCTGTATCACTTGCTTCTGAAGTTCCATTGATAAACAACTCTCTATTCAAATCATCCACCCATGCTGTCATTAATACTGGAGTGTCATCATTCCATGGACCGGCATCAACTATTCTAGAAAAGCCTGTATTTGCTTCATCTTGAGTCAAAAAACCAGTGTAACCAGCATTATCACCCGTCCCGTCGTAGTTTATTTCAAGTGAAAGCAATGAGGCCGCAGTGGTTAACCGCTTAATTGATGAAATATATTGTCTGGCAGTGCTATTGGTATTATATACGATTAATGTCGTCAGATCCTCCTGGCCATCACCAATCAAAGCATTGGAAGCTGGTCCATCAAGAAAATCATCCGCACCATCAAATCTGACAATGGGCATCCCATTTATTTGTCCGTCTACCGAGGTAGGCTGAGAAGCTCCGGTACCTTGAGTGACATCATTTCCATTGCCTGACTGATCTGACCAGGTACTGACAGGGGAGGCTGAGAGATCATCCGCTCGCAACCACATCACATTGTTATTGCTATCTCCAACCCCTCCAGGCCCTGAAAAACCTTGCGAATCATTATCACTAATTGTAAATGTGTGAACTGTGTTTGTCCCTAATGTTGCTTCTGAGGGCATACTTAAGGTTACCGTAAAAGATTCTCCTCCTTCAATGTCGCTATCGTCGGTAATAGATGGAGATAAAAATGCCACCGAACTTCCGGCAGCAATTGTCAGTGTACCACTATTCAGTGAATAGTCTGTTCCGTTACCTGTCGCTGAAACATCAGCGACTGCATAATCTACCGTAACATCTTGACCGGAAATCGCTGAAAGACTTACCTCAATCGTTGGGCTAGATGCTTCAGAAGCACTTCCGGTCGTACTTGTAAATTCAACCGATGGTTGGCTGTCATTATCGTTGATTGTGTATGTGTGAATGGTGTTGGATCCAAGATTAGTATTCACACTTGGATTGGATAATGTTATTATGATTGTTTCATTGACTTCATCAAGAATGTCTTCATTAATTGCAATGTCTAGTGTAGTGCTTGTACTACTTCCATCTCCAGTAATTGTAGCTGTTCCATTCGCCAATGTGTAATCAATACCAGAACCCGTCGCTGTTCCGCCGGTGATTGTGTAGTCGACGGTAATATCCGACACATCAGCAGAACTTGACTCTATAGTAATAGAAGCTGGATTCGTTGCTTCTGACCCGTTTGAAGCGGTAGCTTGGAACTGGATTGTTCGGGCCTCATCATTGTCATGAATTGTTAACGTATGCTGAGTATTGCTTCCTAAGACTGAATTTGTTGGGGATGAGATATCAACAATCACCGTTTCATCGATTTCCATATCTCCATCATCGTTGACGGTGACAACAATGTCATTGGTGGTCGATCCTGCCGATATAGTCAAAGGGGAAGCTGCTATCGTATAGTCATTGCCACCTCCTTGAGTCGCGGTGCTGCTGCCATTTACTGTGAAGGTAACTTGTGCGGCAGATGAAATAGCGTAGTTGAGGTTGACTTCCAGGTTTACGGTCCCGGTATTTTCAAAATCATTGGTAGAAGTTGCTGTGAACTCAATGACCGGACGCACAATTGCGAAAGTTACATAGTCGCCATCTGAAAAGTCAACTAATGTGGCTTGGTATTCATTACCACCAATGGAAGACAATAGGTGTGTAGTTGCTCCACTAGTGAAATCTCCATCCGAGTCGATCAAAAGGTAGTAGTCCGTATATTCTGAAGGTAGACTAGGAAGTGATGTATTATCAAGTGTCACGGTAACTGTACCAACATCACCAGTTTCATCCAGCCTCCATTCTCTTGCCACTCGTCGGATATTACTGAGAGTTGAAGGAATTTCATTTGTACTCCAGCTGGCAATTGCTTCACCATCATGGCCAAAAAGTATGGATTCAGCATCTCCTAAGTCACTCGCACCACTCAAGTTCAATAATCCGGCGGATTGTGCAGAAGTATGTTGATTTGATGCATCTACACGTCCTATTCCTGCTAATTCATTTCCATGAGCACTTTCATAAGCGAACAAATCATTCGCAATCGTGAGGTTATATTTTGCAGCTAAGTAGTTTTCAACAATTCTCCTTTCAGCAGTATTGAGAGCAGCAGTAAAAATGATGTACTCTGCAATATCTCCATCAAAATCTAGTTGAGTTCCGTCAAAGCTTCCTAGGGTAAAAACTGCAGTATTGCCTGTTGCATCAAACATCCCGTCTGTATCACTCACCTCGGAAGTTCCGTTAATGAACAACTCCCTGTTTAGCTCATCCACCCATGCAGTCATGAGGACAGGTGAATTGTCGTTCCATGGGCCAGCATCCACGGCTCTAGAAAAACCTGAATTGGCCTCATCTTGTGTTAAAAATCCCGCGTAGCCTGCATTATCTCCAGTTCCGTCATAATTAATTTCAAGAGAAAGTAGGGAGGCAGCTGTTGTCAATCGTTTGATAGAGGAAATGTATTGCCGACCGGTGCTATTGGTATTGTAAACCACCAGAATCGTCAAATCTTCCTGTCCATCTCCTATCAATGCATTTGAGGCAGGACCATCAAGAAAATCATCAGAACCGTCAAACCTTACTACAGGTAATCCATTCAATTGTAAGTCAATCCAGGTTGGCTGAGAAGCCCCTGTTCCTTGTGAAACATCATTTGCGTTTCCTGACTGGTCAGACCAAGAGCTTACAGGCGAGGCAGAGAGATCGTCTGCCCTAAGCCACATAACATTGTTTGTAGAAGAACCAACGCCACCCGGTCCCGTCTGAGCAAAAGAACTTGCCAAAATGAACAAGCCCAGCATTGAAGTTACAAAGCGATTTGATACGAATTCGACTACATAAAGGGGCCATTTACGTATGAAACAAATCATAGAATGGTGAGTATGGTTCATATATTTTGGAGCTGATCTTAACTGTGAATATTCCACTTATAAAGATACGGTCAAAATTTTTTCGTTAAGTAACAGGCATTAGGCGTTCAAACATCAAAATAGAGCTATTTTGACTGCCATGATTCTGACTGAAGGCGGGTAGTAAATGAAAGGTTTTCCGATGTAATTTCAGTTATAATCCAGACCTCTCCGGAATCGAAAATAATTGAGTCGGTGAAGGCCAGGTTGCCGGAAGCATTGGCCTTTCCAAGATCTTCGGACACGAATGCAATACAGTCAATTTCAGGGGTAAGTCTTGCAACATGTATTGAGTCTGTTGCAGCTGTTGAAATCAGAAGTCTTAAGGTGTCTGAGCACAGGGCAGGATTTGATACAACACCATCATTATTTGTCGAAACCAGCGTCCATGTTTTTGAATCACCGCCAGAGAGCAATCTCTCAACCTGATAGTTGTAAAGTCCTTGCTGAAATTGGTCATCTTGACAGCCAAAAAGCAGAATGGCCAGAAATACCCATTTACCGCGCATTTCCGGTCCGGTCGATCACAAGGTAACCCAATTCGCCATTGTCTAATGGAAGTTCTTCTTCAGGGTATAGTAGGATAGTCAATTCTTGTGTGATATCATCGAATTTGAAGCCTACAGGTGGTTTTGGGACTGTGACAACCGTATTCCAATTAATAGCTCCGGAAGCATTGAAACTTACCAATGCAAGGTTATTTTCATCTACTGCATCATTTTTCATGTAAAAGCCAATAGAACCTGCTGCTGCTGGGATGGTATCCGCAGATAGCTGAAAATTAGCATCTCCCGGAAGATCAAATTCTAAATTCCATTTTGAATACCGACCTTGGTCAAAACCATATACATAGCCTTTTTTGTCACTTAGGTTAGCTCCAAAAACAATTACTTCTTCATTACCTGTTACAGGTACTCCTACTGTAAAGAATTCTGTTTCCGGGGCATCCTGAACTTGTAATGGTATTCTTTTTTCAGCTTCACCTTCTGTAGTTACAATTCCCCACCTGTTTCGTTCCTTCCAATAATCAACTGAATTTGACATCCAGTTAACCTGCCGATTGGCCCAGGTTTTCATATCAGCTACGTATTTACTTGCTGTTCCATAGGGCTGAAAAAAGCTTTTGATGTAGTCAGAATAGTATTCTTTGGCTGTCGTAAGGTCATCAACGTTAATGGATTGCAAGGTGGTGTTCATTTCCTGAGCTTCGGCTAAAGCTGCCTCAAATATTTGTAGTTGAGCGCCCACAAGACTGGAATCTTGCAGTTCTTTGTTGATAGATAAATCTATCATCTTCATAATCCGCACTTCTGATTCCTCGGTGAGCAATAGACTTTTCACAACGGATTGCGGGTCATACTTGTCTAAAAGACTTTCCAACTCCTGTGACAATGAATCAACTTCTACATCTACGCTTTTTTTTATCTGGGCTTTCTTTTCACGTATGGAAGCAGAATGATTGGTTACCATTGTTTTTAATATTCCAATGGACCCATTTATTTCTGAATTCGTTTCAAGTGCCCAGCCTTCATAATCCCACAACTCAATGGTTCCGGTGGAAATATCTGTGGAATTCATACCATCCGTGCCAAATACATTGATTTCCTTAACAACAATATCTCCTGAATACTTTTCGGTTTTAAGGCTTTCCGCCACATCCTTTACCTCATTCGCTAGCTTTGTCACCTCAGCCCCACCGCTTTTGATTTCTTGCAATAGGCCTATTGCAGCAGCATCAGCTCCTAACAACAACTTATTGTAGTCTGTATATTGGGATGCCAGTTCTTTGTATTTTTCCTCAACGTCTTTATTGTTTTTTTCTACCGATTTTACTTTTTTGTCAAGATCTCGAACGTTAGCCATTCGTTGCTCAATAATTTCAACCTTCTTCTCTATGTCCAGATGAACATCGGACATCTTGATTCCAAATTTTCCAGTCCTTAAATCCCTTCGAAAGAAGGATTGATAATATTCATCATTTTTCTTAACCTCTTTATCTGTAATTAGTGTTTTTGCCCTTTCCAGATAAAAAACTGCAGAATCTCCAGAACTAAATAACGCTACGGTGTCTTTTGCTGCATCCAACTTCAAAAACTTATCCTCCATCATCAACCCCAGCTGTAAGTTAGCGTTGGGTTCATCAGCGTTCTTTGGATCTGATAAGAATGCCTTAAGCTGAGGACCACCTTGTTCCCAGTTTTTTGCGTTTAGTGCTGGAAAAATGTCTTTGTACTTAATTTTTTGCGCAAAAACCGTATTTAGGGAAAATAGAATAAATACTATAGCTGCCGACCTGATTTTCATATTTAACTGTGATTTTTACAAGTACGAATTTATAAAAATTCGTAGAGCCATTATAAACTAATTGTGATTGTCTAACGACAACTTAGGTGAATCATTTTTGAATTTTGTTTGTATTAGCATTGGAAATGTTCAAATATGGGTAGTAAGATCAAAAAGGAAGTTCGAGAGTGGATCATTTTGATTACTGTAGGGAGTTTCATCTACTTGATGGGTTGGCATACGATAATCATAGGTAAAATCCAGCAGGCTGTACTTGCAACAGGTATTATTAGCCCATCTGAATTGAAGGAGGAACGCTTCGCTTCTTATGAGTTCATCCTGGAGGATGTGGACGGAAAACGGATCCATTTTTCCGATTTTAAAGAAAAAACGATTTTCATGAATTTCTGGGCTACCTGGTGTGCTCCATGTGTAGCTGAAATGCCTGATATTCATAATTTGTATGAAGAAACGGGTGACAAGGTCAATTTTGTTATGATTTCAGTGGATCAAGATGAAAACAAAGCCAAGAAATACGTTGATGATAAAGCGTTCCACTTTCCTATCTATTTTCTTAGATCAGGACTTCCTAGTGGTTATAATACTCATTCGATTCCAACAACTTACCTAATCGATAAAACAGGAAGAATTAGGGTAGAAAACAGTGGAATGGCGAAGTACAACACTTCATCCTTCCGCAATCTTCTTACAAAAATTCAATAGTCTCATTTCAGTACCAAAAGGTTTTGTGAGACTCCAAGCACGCTAGCCAAGCGATACAGGATTCTTGCCCCAACATTGGCATCCCATACAGCATTCCCAACCTCACACAAGTCAAAGCCTACAATCTTCTTTCCAGATTTAACAACTTGATTCAATAGAAAGACTACTTCATTAAATTTTAATCCGCCAGGAACTGGTGTTCCAGTTGCTGGACATAGCGCCGGGTCAAGACCATCTATATCGAAACTGATATAAAGGTTATCAGGCAAGGTTTGAATAATTTCTTGTGTTTGCTCTAACCAAGTTTTACCCCTCAGACTGTTTTCAAACACTTGTTCATCATAGAAGACATTGATTTTTTTACTCGAATCCTGAATGTATTTTTCCTCTTCCTCACAATAATCCCGAATTCCAACCTGTGTTAAGGATAAAACACCGTCTAGTTTAAGCGCATTATACATGATGGAAGCATGTGAATATTCGAATCTTTCATATGCATTTCTAAGATCCATATGAGCATCTAACTGTAGAATTCCAAAATTTTCTCTTTTGGATAAAGATCTGATCAGGCCCAAAGACGAAGAATGGTCCCCGCCCAACACACCGATTAGTTTACCCTTATCAAACAGATCATCACACTTTTCCTCGATCATGGTCTGGACCTTTTGACAAAAGGAATTTACTTCATTAATATCAGGACTTGAAGGTTGACCTCCTGACTCAAGGATTTCAATCACCTTTTTTGCCTTTTGTCTAAACGCATCATTCACATCCTTGTCAATTAGTTCTTCACCTAACGCTATTTTTAGCTTCCATGGATCTACCACTCCCGGTAGCGAAAGATCCAATTGACTCGATTCATCCACAATTAATTGAGGTGACATGGATGATCCATCTCGATAAGAAGTTGTAACATCAAGGTTGACAGGAAGTATAACAAGATCTGCTTCTTGCTGAGAATATGGTAGTCCGAAGAGGCTTCCCTTCTTACCAACATCACTAGGATTGTACATCAATGGTTCGGATGATAGTAAGAAACAAAGTTACCCGACCCTTGTGAAAGTTCATTCCAAGACGATTCGAATTGGATTGTTAAAATCCCACAAGGTTCCATGCCAGCAAAGCCATTCCCGGTTAAGTATTCGCCAAAAAATGACAATGTTGGGTTGTGGCCTATAAGAAGTGCTGATTTGACATTGTCTTCAAATTCATTAACAATTTCCAAAAGCTCACGAACGGAGGCCTCATAAATTTTTTCCTCGTAGGTTATCAACTGTTCGCTAATTCCTAATTCTTCCGCGAGGTTTATTGCAGTGTCTTCAGCCCTAACTGCATTGCTGCTTACAATAAAATCCGGGTCAAAGTCATCCTCCCCGAGTTTTCTTCCAAGTGCTCTTACCGCAGTGAGGCCTTCCATAGTCAAGCCTCTGTTGAAATCACTTCCATCACCAGGTGGATCGGCATACGAATGTCGGAGGAGGTAAAGTTTTCTTTTCATTTGTTAGGTTGGTGATGAAATAAATTTAATCGTTAAAGTTTCGTGTTCCAATCATTACCAAATAAAGTTTTTTGTAAACCCTTTGTCTGCTGATTTCAAAAGAGGTGTTATGTTTACGACCGAATTTTTTTGGTATGAGTAAAAACCTGGTAATCGTAGAGTCGCCTGCTAAGGCAAAAACAATAGAAGGATATCTAGGGAAGGATTTCGAAGTGAAGTCTTCCTATGGTCACGTGCGGGATTTGCCGAAAGATGATTCTGCCATTGATATTGAAAATGGTTTTGCCCCTACCTACGAAATTTCGAAAGACAAAAAAGATGTTGTCAAAGAGCTTAAGAAACTTTCCAAAGACGCAGAAACCATCTATCTCGCTTCGGATGACGACCGTGAGGGAGAAGCCATTTCCTGGCACCTGGCAGAGGCTCTTGAGCTGACCGAAGCTAAAACGCGTAGGATCGTTTTCAGAGAAATCACAAAAAATGCAATACAAAATGCAATCCAGAACCCAAGAGGAATTGATATTGATCTTGTAAATGCCCAGCAAGCACGGCGAATATTAGATCGGTTGGTGGGCTTTGAGCTCTCCCCTATTTTATGGAAAAAAATTAAAGGTGGATTGTCTGCAGGACGAGTCCAGTCTGTTGCGGTTCGACTTGTGGTAGAGCGTGAAAGAGAAATAGGAAAGTTTGAACCTGAATCCTCGTTCAAAGTGACTGCCCTTTTCAATTTAGAAGGCGGAAAGGTTCTAAAAGCTGAACTACCAAAAAAATTTTCATCTGAAGATGAAGCAATGGTCTTTTTAGGGAAATGCAATGGAGCCGATTTTTCCATCGAAAACATGGAAACAAAGCCAGCAAAAAAATCTCCAGCTCCCCCATTCACTACTTCCACTTTGCAACAGGAAGCAAGTCGAAAAATTGGATATTCAGTTGCACGAACCATGCAGGTAGCTCAAAAGCTGTATGAAGCTGGTAAAATCAGTTACATGAGAACTGATTCCTTAAACCTCTCCGAAGAAGCAATGCAAGGTGCTGCTCAAGCTATTTCCACAAGCTACGGAGATGACTATGCGAATCGTAGAACTTTTAAAACAAAGAACAAAGGCGCTCAGGAAGCACACGAAGCAATTAGGCCTACGAATTTTGGAGTCAAAAATGCAGGAATGGGCGATGCTGAAAATAGGTTGTACGACCTGATATGGAAACGTGCCATCGCCTCGCAGATGTCAGATGCTCAATTGGAAAAAACGACTGCTACGATCGGTATTTCAACAGCCGATGAAAAATTAGTAGCTAAAGGTGAAGTAGTGAAATTCGATGGATTCCTGAAAGTGTATATTGAGTCTACCGATGAAGAAGGTGATGAAGAAAATGAAAGCATGCTTCCTCCTTTGTCAATTGGTCAACAACTTGATTTGAAAAGCATGTTGGCGAAGCAAGGATTTACAAGACATCCTGCCAGGTACACAGAGGCCAGCCTGGTTAAAAAATTAGAGGAGATGGGAATTGGAAGACCTTCCACTTATGCGCCGACCATTTCCACCATCCAAAAAAGAAATTATGTTGAAAAGGATGCACGTGAAGGTCACGAACGAATTTCAATAGAATGCATTCTATCAGAAGGTGAAATAAAAAGAAATGAAGCCGTAGAGATTACAGGTGCTGAGAAGAACAAACTCTTTCCAACGAATACTGCAATGGTGGTGAACGATTTCCTAGTTGATCATTTTCCAAATGTGATCGACTACAATTTCACTGCGGATGTAGAGCAGCAATTTGATGAAATCGCTGAAGGAAAAACGGTCTGGAACCAAATGATCGATTCCTTCTACGGAGGTTTCCATTCCACGGTAGAGAAATCAGCCGATCTGGACAGATCTACCGTTAATCAAGCCAGGGAAGTCGGCATTGATCCAAAGAGTGGGAAAATGATCTACGCCAAGCATGGAAAGTTCGGTGCGTACGTACAAATAGGTGAGTTAATTGAGGGCGAGGAAAAACCACAATATGCAAGCTTACGACATGGACAGTTTCTTGATAATGTTACGCTAGAGGATGCACTTGAGCTCTTCAAACTTCCCAGAGAAGTTGGGGATTTTGAAGATAAACCAATGGTTGCTGCCATCGGTCGGTTTGGACCTTATATTCGACATGACGGAAAATTTGTATCCATCAAAAAAGAGCAGGACCCACTGACCATTACTGCAGATGAAGCTATTCAGTTGATCCTTGATAAGCGTGAAGCCGATGCAAATAAATTCATTAAGACATTTGATGAAGATCCCGAGGCATTTGTATTGAATGGCAGGTATGGACCATACATTAAATTCGGCAAGAAGAATGTCAGGATTCCTAAGGATATGGTTCCTGAGGAATTAACCTACGAACAATGCAAAGAGCTTGCAGAGAAGGCTCCTGAAAAGAAAGGAAGAGGAGGTAAAAAAGCCGCAGCAAAGAAGAAGTAACTTCTAGAGGAAGCCTTTATTAGAAAAAAGTTCGAAGCAATAGATCTTTAAACCAATCCACAGCCACTCTTTCCTTGCTTAGAAACACAAGGGTAATACCAATAATATCATAAAATCCATGAAAGAGGATGCAAGTGATTAATCCATCTTTGTGTTTCCAAAAAACCAGTCCGAATAGAAACCCAATGGTCCCGGTTGAAATCATTCCGGATATTCCCTGGTAGGAATGTCCATACCCAAATAAGAAAGAAGAAAGGATCAATGCTGCCAACCAAGCTTTATTAGTATCTCCCAAAAGAATCGCCGCTTGTTTAATCAAAAAACCTCTGTAAACAAACTCCTCACCAAACCCCGCTACAACCCACATAAGCGCAATCATGATCAAGTAGTTGATCCAACTGCCTCTTAACCCATCAAAGGACGAAAGATCAATAACATCACCGGTAGAAATTTCAATGATGGGTTGAAGAATAACATCAGCCAACAAGTAAGTAAGAAACGAGAGTGCCACCACATGCAAAAGAAGAGTGCTCCAGCTAGTTGGTTTTTTAAGGTTTATGAAGTTCCAATTCCAGTGTGAAGCCCAAAGCACAAGAAGTACGTAAAAAATGCCTCCAAAAAAAGTGAGGTCATCCTGAACAAAGGTTAGAATAGTAAATGCAACTACCGCAGTAGCAATACTATATCTATGGATGAGGAAAGAATAAATTTTGTCTCTGAATGTCATGGTCTATATAGTATTAAATCACTTATTGATAATTGAATCGAGGTATTGTTCCAATGAGGCAATAGCAATCGAACGGTCCTTAAAGTGCCCTTGGAGAATAAAATAGCTCCTGAACAACCCGTTGATCAAATTGATCATATTGAG
>JANQST010000230.1 GCA_028279155.1 Cyclobacteriaceae bacterium | reverse complement strand
CCTATCTCTACCATTTTGAAGTCTTCAAGTGGAGTAGTGGGATCTACAGGCTGGTTTAGAAAGACCCTCCTCACTTTACAATATGCCATTTCCATTTTTCTCATTGTTTGCACTGCAGTTGTAATCCGTCAAACGAGCTATCTCGAAAACAAACCAGTAGGATTCGACAAAGAACAGGTGCTGGTCCTGGATGTCGACAATGAGGTGAACCCTAGTTTAGAGGTGTTGGAAAATGAGTTGCGCAACCATCCAAATATTCTCTCGGTTTCCACCACACGATCTACGATTGGAGATGGATCATACACAACCACTGTGATTCCGGAAGGATACACTGATGAACTGGGAACACGGATTTTTGGTGTAGACCAGAAGTTTTTTGAAACGTATGGCGTAAAAACAGTAGCCGGAAGGACTTTTCTGAAGAACTCAAGAGCAGATTCAGCCAATCTTGTTGTGAATCAGGCAATGATTGATTTCATGGGTTGGGAAGACCCGGTTGGCAAGCACATTCGGTTTGCTTCTGGAGGGCCCGCACTGCCTATCATAGGGGTGGTCAACAATTTTCATGTGAATTCACTCGCAACTGATGAAATTGAACCAATGATACTTTACCTGGATCTTTCAAGAAAGTGGTTTACTTCAGTTAGAATTGGAAATGGAAATCTAAAAGAGACTATGGACCATGTACAAGGCACCTGGGATGAACTGGCAGGAAGAACACCACTTAATGCTTTCTTCGCTGATGATTGGTTCAATGAACAGTACAACAAGGAACGGAAACTCTTGAAGATCTCATCTATATATTCAGTCATCAGTATCATCCTTTGTGCGCTAGGACTATTTGGATTAACTGCCCTGCTCTTACAACAACGCACAAGGGAGATTAGCATCAGAAAAGTACTCGGTGCTTCGGTTTCGAGTATAATCTCTATGATGAATAAGCAGTTTTTGATAATCATACTGATCAGCTTTCTATTGGCTGCTCCTCTTGCCTATTTTCTGATTTCAGATTGGCTGGAGCAATTTGTTTACAGAATTACTGTAAGTAGTATACCTTTTATTCTGGCTGGCGGCCTTACACTTGTAATCAGTGTATTAATTGTGAGCTGGCTTTCAGTAAGATCTGCTAGTGTTAATCCATCCGAAAACCTTAGTACCGAATAACTAAATAGATACATCAATGAAAGGAACAAACCTTGGTGAACTTGAAGAACTAATCCTACTTGCAACAGCATCTCTCTATGATAATGCCTATGGTATTGCGATTCAGAAAGAGATTAAGTCCAAATGCAATCGATCCATTTCCATCAGCACTGTTCATGCGGTTTTGGCACGGTTAGAGCAAAAAGGATTTATGGATTCAAGGTACGATGGAATGACTCCAGAAAGAGGTGGGCGACGGAAGCATCTCTTCAGAGTAACCAAATCCGGCCAAAAAGCACTGCTTCAAGTAAGAGAACAACGGGAAACTTTCTGGCAAGGAATACCTTCTATCGCCTTTGAAAAGTAGGCATTATTGACTTGTCTCGTTCCTGACCGTCAAGCCATACTTCTTTTTATTCTAATTATATGTATGTACATTTAATGGAAACACTAACTGAAAAATGGAAAATTCAAAAGGAATGAGAATCGCAGCTACAGTAGTGCGGTATCTTTTAGGTTTAATCTTTCTCGTATTTGGACTCAATGGTTTCTTAAATTTCCTACCCCCACCGGAACTAGGTCCAGTAGCAGGTGCATTTATGGGTGGTCTTGCTGGTACTGGCTACTTCTTCCCTATGCTTAAGATATTCGAGGTTCTAGCTGGCGTACTGCTTCTTACAGGAATGTACGTTCCCCTGGCGATAGCCATCCTTGGGCCAATTACACTTAACATTTTTTTGCTTCATGTAGCAGTAGAGCCTGCGGGGCTACCTGTGGCGATCGTTGTATTTGGCGGTAATATCCTTTTGGCAGTAGCTCACAAAGAAAATTTCAAGGGCGTTTTTTCTAAGAAATAAGGAAACTTGCTCTATGGATCTGAAAGCCTGTTCTCACCTGATGACAGGCTTTCGCATTTTAAAACAGTTGGGTTTTCAATGCTTCTTCTTTGTCAATATGGTAGAACTCCTTGTGAATATCAAAAGCATTGCTTTCGTTAGACGTACATACTTTATAAGTACCATCTTCATTTAGCTCGTACGCATTCACATTATCTCTCAAATTAAAATGCAACAAATTGATCGATTGCTGTTTCAGTAAATCATCTTTAATAATAAAAAGTGATTCCAATCTTCGGTCGAAAGACCTGACCATCATATCCGCGCTTCCACTATAAACCAATGGACTACCATCATTGTGGAAATAGAAAATTCGCGAATGCTCCAAATATTCACCAACAATAGATCGGACGGTGATGTTTTCACTAAGCCCTTCTCTACCTGGGCGCAAACAACAAATACCACGTACTATTAACTTGATTGGCACACCTGCCTTGGAAGCTTCATAAAAAGCCAGAATTACATCTTTATCTTGAAGCGAGTTCATTTTACATACGATCCCGCATGGTTTTTTCTCCAACGCATTTTTTCGTTCCTGATCGATGAGCTCAATCAACTTGGCACGCATCTGAGTTGGGGCAGTGATCAAGCTCTCATAGTCTTCGGGCATGGAATGCCCCGTAATTACGTTGAAGAATTCCTGGACATCATTCGCATAAACTTCATCGGATGTTAATAGGCCAATGTCAGTATAGAGTTTGGAAGTTGCCTCGTTATAGTTACCACTACCCATATGGACATAACGGGTCACTTTTTCCTTTTCCTTCCTCACAATTAATAGCAGCTTCGTATGGGTCTTCAATGTTCCAACGCCATAGATTACAAAACATCCTGCTTTCTGAAGCCGCAATGCTTGTTTCATGTTGTTCTCCTCGTCAAAACGAGCCTTTACTTCAAAAAGCACCGAGACGTGCTTTCCATTTTCCGCTGCATTTAAGAGCGCTTCCACAATTCTGGAATCCTTCGCCAACCGATAAATGGTAAGTTTAATCGACAACACATTCGGGTCTTCTGCTGCTTGCTCTACCAAATCCATCAACGGCTCAATGGTATTATAAGGGTGATGCAACAAAATGTCCCGGTTTTTCAGTGCGTTGAACATATCCGGTTGTATCCCATCAGGCATACTTAAAGGAGGAATTGGGCTGGGTTTGAGTGGCTTATATTGATCAAATTCCAGATGATTAACGATTTGCCATAAGCAGGTATAGTCCAGCAACCCACCTTCCGGGGCTATCATTACATTTTCATCTCCTATTTCGTATCGTTTCATTAGTTGCTTGAGCATGATTGCATAGAAGAGCAAACCGACACATTGACCAATGTCAGTCCTGGGATC
>JANQST010000222.1 GCA_028279155.1 Cyclobacteriaceae bacterium | reverse complement strand
ATGCAAGTACGGCGATAGAGAGCAGTGTTGTTATCTTAATGGTATTCATTCGTCTTTTATTTTGATTGGCAAAGTAAAAACAAATCCCATGCCCAAATTGAACATGGGATTAAAAAGCTTGCTATCTTTTGAAAATAAATCGTGTGATATACAATCCGTAATCATCAGACTTTCCTGCATCACTTTCTACACCACTTGTAACAAAAGCAAGTTCCCATCCTTCTTCTGACATTTGGTTCAGCTTGGAAGAGATCAATGCATCATTAGAAGCTACATTTTGAAAGTTAATTCCGGTTATGCTGTAAAAGTTCAACAATTTGGATTCAGCAAATTTGTCAATTTTCGCATCTTTCCTTTTGACATCACCTTGATTGCTTTTCTTTCCGTCAGTTCTTTCGGTGGTGAACGCATTAATATCTAAATCACCTTTGTTTTCTACCATTCTGGATCTTCCCAGACCACCTGGAACGATTGATTCAACTACGGTGATGACTTTGAATTCTTGTGCATAAGATACAGCACTTGCAGCTACTACAAGTGCTATCGTTAATAGGGATTTTTTCATTCTTTAATATGATTAACTAATTAGTACAAAATAAGCAGATTGAACCCTAAAAAGGGTTAGAAGTCCGCTGCGACCCGGAAGTTCAAAAACCTTGCCGATAATGAATTGGGTATTGCCAGTTGGCTTCCTGAGATGTCTTGTATCCATGAATAAGATAAGGTATTATCAGCACCAAGTGCATTCAGTATCTCTGCCCTTAACCATAAGACTTTCAGATACTTATTCTTTTTTAACTCAAGTGATTTAGAGAAACCAATATCCACTCTGAAGAACTCATCTCCGGAAAAAATATTTCTTGCATTTATTTCATTGGGCGGTCCCAGTGGATAACCTGATCCGAAAATTGAATTAACATAAACACGAACCGACGGATCGTTGGGCATGTGATCTTCGAAGAAAAATGCCAGGTTGATTCGTTGATCACTGGGTCGTCGTATGTAATCTTTGTCATCTTCTTCAATGTCCTCACTGGTTTTTAGTATCCCAAGACTAAACCAGGATTGGGAACCTCGGATAAATTCTCCATTTAGTCGCAAGTCTAAACCATAAGCAAAGGCCTCCGCATTGTTTTCAGCAAAATATCTAAGTCTGACATTATCAATATCGTACGGGATGATGTTCGTCATCCTTTTATAATACCCTTCGGAGGTTAATAAGAACGGCCTTCCCCACCATTCAAAAAGGCGTTCAATGCCCAAAATAAAATGTGTAGACTGCTGGGCTTTCACATCGTCTCGAATATTGCCATCCAAATCCCTCAGTTCTCTGTAGAAAGGAGTTTGACTATACTTTCCAATGGAAATCCTGAATGAGGTTTCTCTTTCCCAATCTGGTTTATGTCTGTAAATAAGTCTAGGGCTTACAAGTGTTTCCTGGGTGTAATCCAGGTAGTTGATACGAGCTCCGATATTAACGGCATGTGCAGAGTCTCTGGAAAAAATGGTTGACTGCAAATAGCCAGTGTAGGTTTGTGTTGTCAGGTCTAGTTCATTGAATACGCTTCTAAGGACATTTGTCGATGGATCAAAAGGGTTTATTATAAATCCAGCAGAATCGAGGTAGGCATATTCATTGAGTTCATCTTCCATTTTATTGTGATTGAACCCTGCTCCTGCCTCCAACAGTACCCAATCGTTTATAAGTAATTCATTTCTTAATTCGAAATTAAGAACGGTTGCATCAAGGTTGTTTCGTCCGTAGTTGAAATTGGTACCTATTCCACGAGTCACAACACAATCGTTGAAGCTGTTTGAACCAGGATTGTTGTCTACATCGCAAATCCGATAAGCTCCTTCCACATTATAAAATTCTTTTTCGCTCGTCTGCACTCCCGATGCAATTAAGCGACTCAGGAATCGATTGCTCCATTTGTGTGACAGGTTAAATCCAGTTTGGTAGGTGTCGTAGTTTAGGAGTTCTCTTCCTTCAAAAGCTGTTTGGACTCTAAGTGTTTGAGAAACTGATCCAAACTCAGTCGTTTGAGATTCCGGTAAAGTGAGATACCTGTTTCTTCCATATGCCAATAGCCAATTGAGTTTTGTTCTGTTTACCTGCTGCCCCTTTTGAGACAAATCGAACGTCAGAAAAGCTTGAGCATCTGTGTAAGAAGGTAAATACTGCCCTTTTGTTTCCAGGGTTCCCAATAAATAGCGGGTATCGCTATGCCTTGCCCCTAACAGATATTTGAATCGATCAGACACACGATTACCTACATATGCTGAACCGCCTAACAAACCAAAATTGATACTTCCATGATAATCTTCCGGTTCCTTGTAAAGGATATTTAGAGATGAGGAAAGTTTATCGCCGTATTTAGATTCCCAACCACCAGCATAAAAGCTGATGTCTTTTACCAGGTCCGTATTTACAAAGCTTAATCCCTCCTGCCTGCCGGCATTTGCAAGGAACGGCCGATACACTGGAATGTCGTTAACGTAAACCAGGTTCTCATCAAAATTTCCACCCCTGACGTTATACGCAGAAGAAAGTTCATTATTGGCTGCTACGCCTGGTAATGTAACCAGGACCTTGCTAAAATCTCCTGAAGCTGATGGAAGGTTTCTAGCGGAAGTGGCATCAATCTTCGTTGCAGGATCGATCGGATCACGTTCCTGCTGACCAATAACCTCTACCTCATCTAGTTGCGTGTTCTTTGGATTCAAGCGAACACTCAGATTTTGTACCTCTTCAGTCTGAACATTTACCTGAACCTCACGAGTCGCGTATTGAACATGTGAAAAAATAAGTACATCGCTTCCAACTGGCAATCCAATTTCAAAGGCACCATTAATGTCTGTTATAGTTCCAATTCTATTGTCAGACTTGAGGATAATATTGACACCCGGGATTGGTTCACCTCCCTCATCGGAAACAAGCCCTCGAATAATTCCTACTGATTGACCAAGAGTGATTAAAGAAATCAGAAGAAGGGTCGATGAAAGAAAATACCGCAAAAGGCTAGACTGATTTGAGATTCAAAATCGTCTTGGCAGGATCATCGGATTTAAAAACAAAACTTCCTGCAACCAGAATATCAGCTCCAGCTTCGAAGAGTTGACCTGCATTTTTATCCGTCACTCCACCATCTACTTCTATAAGGATTTCAGAATCCAAGACATCAACCATGGCTTTTAGCTTCCTTACCTTGGCGAAGGTGGTTTCTATAAACTTCTGTCCACCGAAGCCAGGATTGACCGACATCAGCAGCACCAGGTCTACATATGGGAGTATTTCTTCCAGGACATCAACGGGAGTATGAGGATTTAACACCACTCCTGCCTTGGCTCCCAGTTCCTGAATTCTTGTAACTGTACGATGTATGTGATTGTGTGCTTCATAATGAACACTGATGATTTCCGCGCCTGATTTAATACAGTCTTCCAAATAGGGATCTGCATTCTGAATCATCAAATGAAAATCCATCGGTTTCTTAGAATATTTGTGCATAGCTGCACAAACCGGAAATCCGTAAGAAATATTAGGAACGAATACGCCATCCATTATATCGATGTGGACATAATCTGCATCACTTTCATTGAGCATTTCTATGTCACGCTGGATGTTTGCAAAATCAGCGGATAATACGGACGGGGCAATCAGCTTTTTCATTGAAAATTAATCAGTTTAACGACCTTAACTTCATTAGCGTATTGCAAGGATAAGAAATAAAGGCCTTCTTGAATATTTTCAAGACTAAACTCAACGATTGATTTCGATTTAGCGATTGAAATTGTGTCCTTTAGAATGGATTTCCCTTCACTGTTGACAATCTCTACATAGAGTGGATCAATAATCACTTCGTCGATTTTAAGAAACAGTTTTTCTCCGTGGAAAGGATTTGGGTAGACAGTGATTTTCTCGGTCAAAATATCCGATGTACTGAGAACCTTACCATCTACTGCAAATGTGAAAAATGGAACTCCATGTCCAATCAATGTATCCGGTCGATGAGCAACGTGACTGGCACCTTTAAGCGCATCTATTACTTCAAGGTTTGTCCACGAAGGGTTCGCTTGCCAAACACCTGCAGCCAATCCTGCAATTTGTGGTGAGGCAAAGCTTGTCCCATTACCAGTTGTAATTCTTCCATTCCCCCTTATAACTGCAGTTCCAAAACCCAATGCGCTCACATCTGGCTTGGTTCTACCATCTGATGAAGGGCCTAAAGAACTGAAAGGAGTCCAGGTAAAATCAGGATTCACACTGCCCACAGTTAGCACATTATCTGCATCGGCAGGTGGAGTAATGTATCTCCAGCTTGAAGGTGGATTATCTCCTTCGTTACCAGCACTAACTACCACTACCATGCCTTTGTCAGATGCCATTTTTGCAGCGGAGGAAACAACAGTGGTCTTTCCATCCAAATCCTCAAAAGAATAGTCATGAGCTGGAATATCGAACGAGTTATATCCAAGAGAACTATTGATAACATCTGCTCCCAGACTATCTGCAAATTCAGCACCGAGCAACCAATTATATTCTTCTACACGATCCTCACTCCCACTTTCTTCCGTCACACAAAGGATGAAATTCGCCATGTATGCAACGCCATTATAACTGAGGTCCCCTTCATACTTCCCTGCAATCGTAGAAAAAACAGCCGTGCCATGGTCACCGACCCTAAAAACATTTCCGCTATTCTCGACAAAGTCTTTGGTAGCCAGGATTTTATCTTCAGTCCATAAATGTTCGAATGGTGTGTACTCATTTACACCAGTAAAACCGTTGTCCAAAACAGCAATCAACATATTCTCACCTCGAATACCCTCTTCATGCATGGCATCCACTTGTGTCATCGTGTTCTGGATTGTAGTAGTTGCATTGATGGATGGAGGTTCCTTGAATTCATCAGGAATTTCAACTTCTATCTTATTGTTTGACAGTTTGTCATTTTGAGCTACGAGGGCCACACTATCAACAAAGTTTAGGTTTTGAATGGTAGCGATGTTTGCTTCATCCGTTTGCACAAGTGCCGCGTTTATCCATTTCGAAGTAAAATAAACATCTACATGTGTCTTTAAATCTTCCACATATGTTGGATTTACTGGCAAATCAGTAGAATCAAGAGTTATGTTCTGAACGGACCTTCTTTGGATGGCCCGATCAGTTAAGAAATCGGATGGAGAATTGAGTGAGTAAGGATAATTGATGCCTTCCTTATCTGTGAAATAAACGACGTATCGATTTGTTTGGGCGTGGGAAAAGATAATTCCAATAAGTAAGAAAAAAGTTAAAATCGGTTTATTCATTTCCAGCTTCTATTAATACTTGATTAAGGAAACGTCCTCCAATAACTTCTCCCAAATCATCATCACAATTATCCCCAGTACAAATCAATTGAGAAAAATAATCTTTCTTCACAAGTCCTACACCGCGAGTATAAATTTCGCTTCTTAAATCAAGGCCTGTAACGTTTTCAGGAATATCCTCAATGATTAATCGGATGTGATCATCTAATGAGATGGAATCAATCACTTGTTCA
>JANQST010000211.1 GCA_028279155.1 Cyclobacteriaceae bacterium | reverse complement strand
AATCCCATTGGGGCTTCTTGTAAGTGTCGCTGTTGGTCAAAAACGATCAGACCCATAGAAAATGCAATCATCGACAAGATGAACTGAAGAGCAAGCAATAGCTGACTCACTAAGCTGTTTCCTTTTACTTTTCCATGTCGTGCTTTCAACGCATCTGTGGGTTTCACTCGGGAAGCAACTTTGTAATGCACAAGGGCGGCGACCAGTCCTCCTGTGAGGAGTAAGCCGATTAAAGTCATTAAGACTGGGAAAGAAAGATAATCTTGTCTGATCAGTTCATTTATTGACAAAACCTCAAAATTGGTCTTTTGTAGCAGGTAGGTTTCAACGTACGATACTCCAACACCTAAGCCAATAGCTATTCCATAAACGATCAACACATCCAGGAACAAAGAAATTCGGAGTTTCTTTGCACCTATACCTAAGACTTTTTGGAGGCCAATGTTCTTGCTCTTCCTGAGTGCGAGCGAACTGTTCAGGTTGATGAAATTGATCAAGCTAACGATGAACAATACAAGCCCAAGCAGTAGTAACAAGACAATCGTCTGCCGGTCCCCATGTAGTGCAATATCGTACGCTAGCTCTTTTGGACTCAGGTAAACATCTTCTACTCGTTCCAGCTCAAACATTTCATATTCCGAAGAAGACATATCCAGGTAGTTAGGCCCAAACACAGACAGTTCGGCATTTAATTGAGAAAGGTTTGTGCCTTCGCGTAGCTGCACATAGTGCCTGAAATCGATCATATTCCAGTCGTACCTTGCCTGGCTCAAACCCCATGTGCTGACAATGGTCGGATAGGATAGGAATAGATTGTAAGACAGGTGTGAATTAGCTGGAAGGTCCTCCACTACTCCTACTACATTATAAGGTTCCATGTCATTGTCCAACTTCACCAAAGCATTGATCATATCATGGTAGGACACGTCGCTTCCAAAGATCTTTGCGACAGTTGAGACTGTTAACACGAGTTGATTGGGCTGGGTGAATATCGTTGCTGTATCGCCGGCCAGCAACTCCAGCTCAAACATTTCAAAGAACGATTTCTCTACTCCAATACAACGAGTGATGTTAATGCTTTTACCCTGGTGGTTGACAATCGAATTGCCGAATGGAAAGATACGAGACTGATTGATGACCTGAGGATAATCGGCCAGCAACGCCGGACCTACTCCAGAGTATGTCACCGTACTCTTGTGGACTTCCTTGTCATCCTGATATTTGGTCGTAATGACTCTGCATAGCTCATTTTCATAAAACCGATCAAAACTAAGTTGAAATGAGACAAACTGTAAGATTAAGAAAAGTGTTCCAATGGCTACTCCCAACCCGAACATGTTAGGAATGGTGTAGCGGCGGTACCGGTAGAGGTTTCTAATGAGTTGTTTGATCTTTATCATTTATTTATCGCTTTTTATCTGTCCTTTATTACGCAGAAATACACCCAAAGTATGAATAGTACTTGAAGGGGTATCCTGAACCACAAGTATTCCACTCCCTTTCCTTCGTTGGTGGCTGCCTCGTAGTCCACCTGCTGGATCGCACCATAGATGTTTGCTGGGAGCACTAGCATGAAGAATATCACCAGCAGCCATGCTGTCAGCCTCTGGTATTTTTTCACCTGCAACACAATTGCTCCTAAAACCTCGAAAATTGCAGTTATATAGACCAAGCCTACCTTAAATGGTATTGGATCGGGAATCATCATTGCCATTCCATCTGTAAAAAGGAAATGACAAACAGCTGTGAAAACGAGCATCACGGACATCGCGATTCGTCCAGCCATTTGCCATTTCCAGGCCTTTGATACAAGGAGGTTGCTTAGTACCGCTGCCCCAAATGAGATGAGTAATACGAGTAATGGTTTCAAAACCTCTTTGTAACGTTTACATATTCACAGTAGCTGAAAGTTGTTCCATCAGTTCCCGATCGCTCCACTCCACCCAATGCTGAATGATCTTTTCATCCTTTAATTGATATATGTGAATTTCTGTCCAACTGATTGTCTTGCCAGTTGAAAGGATACCAAGCTGATCACCAAGATGGGTTGCTTTTGCAGAACTCCTTTCAACAACTTTATCACCATCAGCTATCAGATCCTCTTCAGTAACATGGACATCTGGGAATGCTCCATTCATCATACGACCAATGGTCTTGAATCCTTCTAATCCAGACGGGACTTCCTGTCTGAAATTATGTGAAAACTCAGGGTGGAAAAGGTGATCTATTCCATCTACGTTGTGTTCATTTTTAAAAATTCTTGTAAAGTCTCTTACGACTTCTTTGTTTTTGGATGTATTCATTGTTTTACTCTTTAGCAATTGATGTCATCTTGTAAATGCGACCTATCACTACTCCCATTAGCCCGGACAACAAAGCCACAAAAACAATGTCGATTGGAAAGAAGAAGGTAATCGGGACTTCCCAGGCTCCACGTGTTATAAGTCCTGAAGGAACGAAAACGATGATTCCCATACAGACACCGAACCACCACCCTTTCTTTTGGTGATTCTGAACATTCATTGCAAAATGCGGATACAAATACACCATCATTCCCGCATAGACCAAATGGTTGAGCATAATCAAACTCATTAAGGGCTGCGCCTTAGTCATTTCAAATGCATGGTATTCATGTGTTACGGTGAAGTAAATCATGTTTCCAACGATGCTAACCAGTGCAGCACCCAGTATCGATAGTATGAAGTATTTCATTGTAGTAGTTGGTTAAATGTCATTAAACTGAAGAGCGCTCATTTTTGATTCGAGTTCAAATCTATTGTGAGAATCTTCTCTTAAATTGACATTTTGCGCCATAATCACTATGAACTACTTCGAAGCGAGTATCATTTGGACTTAGTTAGCAATGGAGCAAGAAGAGGTGCGGAGGTATGACGTAGTTATTGAAGAAATTCAGCTCAGCCGAAAGTGGCCGGCTGCAATAAAAAAAGGAATTACGAAATAATATCGTAACTCCTTAATTCTTAAGAGCCCCCAGTCGGATTCGAACCAACGACCTACTGATTACAAGTCAGTTGCTCTGGCCAGCTGAGCTATGGAGGCATTAAATAAGATCACCTCTCGTTTGAGGTGGGCTTCCAAGCCAGTTGCTCTGGTCGAAACGTCGAACCGCAGCTGAGCTATGGAGGCTAAAAAACGGTTGCAAAAATAGTATTAGGCAAGTACTTCGCAAACATTAATTTTCAATTTTATTCATTAATTGAAGCAAGTAGTGATTTAAGGTTTTCTATCTCCCCTCTAGCATCATTAATTTTCTGTTGAAGGTCTTCCTTAAGCTTGTCTGCAGTCGCAGAGGCAGCAAAGAATTCCATGTTGGTATTCCAAGTATTGATGTCACTTTCAAGTTCTGAAATCTTCCTTCTAATCGAATGTTCTTTCCGTTGAATTTTACGATCTCCACCTGGCCCACTTTTCATCCGGCTAAGCTGAATGTGATTTTTTAGATCTGACCTATCTCCATCTTCAAGGTCTTCGAGAGTGAGAATTTTTTCAACAGCTGCATCAAATCTTGCTCTGTCTTTCTTAATCGCATTTCTTGGAACGAAACCTAGTTGCGCATGATTATCAATAAGATCATATACGTCATCCAGGTTTATTTCATCCTTCTCCGCGATAGCCTCAATCTGATCACAGATTTGTAATTTCAATTTGAGGTTTTCCTCGTACCCCTTGTTCTGCTCTGCATGCTTCTCTCTTCTTCTGTTGAAGAAATGATCACAAGCAGCTTTGAATTTCTTGTAGACCTCATTTCTTACTTTTTCAGGAACAGGACCAATATCTTTCCATTGTGCCTGAAGGTCCTTGTACTTTCGGGTTGTTCCATCCCAATCATCGCTTTCTTTTAGTTCTTCTGCCTGAACAATCAATTCTTCCTTTTTCTTAAGATTTTCATCTCTTGTTCCTTCAAGCTTCTTGAAGAATTGGTTTTTGTTATTGAAGAACTTCTTAAATGCGCCCCAAAATTGTTTGTTGACAGCTTTGGCCTTGTCCCGGGGTAGACCACCTATACCTTCCCATTGTTTTTGTAAGTCCTGGATCTCCTTTGTCTTTGCATTCCATTCAGAGATGCTGTCCGAGTTAAAGGAAGTAAAGCTCTCCGCTATTTTTGCCAGCTCCAATTTCTTAATGTAGTTCTGCTCAAACTCTTCCTTCAGATTTTCGAAATAGTCCTTACGTCGGGCGTATACTTGGTCTGATGCTGCCTTAAATCGTTGCCACAAAGCTTCCTGATCTTCTCTAGGAACTGATCCAGCATGCTTGTATTCTTCGTGCAATTCATTCAATTGAACAATTGCAGACTTCAAATCTTTATGTTCGGCCAATGCCTCCGCTCGTTCACATAACTCTTGTTTTACCTTGAGGTTTTTCTTGCGGTCCAAATCCTTCAGCTCAAAGTAGATACTCCGCTGATCATAGAACCGGTCCAGCAGAGCATTGTAGTTAGCCCAAAGTGTTTTATTGTGTGCGCCAGGAACTGGACCAATTTTTTTCCATTCTGCTTGTATTTCCTTTACTTTATTGAAGCTGGCATTGGATTCCTCACCATCTACTAATTCTCGTAAATCCTCCAGCAGTTGTTGTTTTTTCTTAAGATTCTCGTCTTTTTGATTTTCAAGGTCTTTGTAAAATCGATTGCGTTTTGATCTTAATGTCGAGTGAAGACTAATGAATTCTTTGTCCAGTTCATCTCCATGATACTCGAAGGAGTTGGGATCATTTCCATCAAGCTCAAATTTGTTAAGCGCACTTACTCTTTCACCTTCATAAATTTCGTCATACCGTGGCTTAAGAGCCTTGAGCACTCGATCAACCCTAGGAATTCGATCTTCTTTGCTGATGTCTTTAAGTTTTTTCAGCAAGTCCTCCTTCGAGGAATTTGAAAAATCCAGATCTTCCTCTTCTATGTCCTCATGCTCCTCTTCTTTTTCAGACGATGTGTCGTCCAGGTCAGTTTCATTTTCAGATGCTTCTGACTCTGTACCAGACTCAGCTTCGATTTGACCTGGTTTAGGTTTTTCTTCACTATCTGAAATCTTGACTTCTGAAATCGACTCTTCTTCTACCTCTACTTTTTCCTCAGTCTCTTCAGATTTGTTTTCTTCTGGTTCTGTTGCTGCCGAATCCGTTTCGGATTCACTATTTAGGATTTCTTCGGGCGCAGGGTTTTGATCTGCTTGATCGGTGAGTTGCTGGTCTGTTTGAGGTTGGGTTTCCTCTTCACCAGCGCTATTTTCCTCTCCCACAGGGGTCTCTTCTGCCACTTTTGTACTTGATTCAGCCTCTTGCTGAACTTCTTCAGGAGTTTCTTCCTTCTCAGGAGAAACATCCTGAACTCTATCTGCATTTTCCATTATAGGAACCAATTTCTAACTAGACACAAAACTAACCAAATACCCTAATTCAATCTTGGATCTTTTGGGTAGTTGGAGATGAGCTTATACTTTCCGCCCATGCTCTTTAGACACGCTTTCCATAGGTCTTGGTTGTCCCAATCGAATATCATTTCGGATGTTACGTTCTTGAAAACAATCCATGACTTGACCTTCATCTCATCCATTAGCTGTCCTGGAGACCAACCAGAGTACCCCATAAAAAAGCGTATGTCTGCAGTGGAAAGGGATTTGGTATTGATCAAACTGAGCACTTCATCATAGTTTCCTCCCCAATATACGTTTCTCACTAATTCATTTGAATTGTCTGTGAGATCACCAGATCGATGAATAAAGTGAAGCGTATCCTGTTGGACCGGGCCACCAATAAGAAGGTCAGCATCAAAACCTCCCACATCTTCCATCACATCACCCAATTTTACGTTGGCTGCTTTATTCAATACAAACCCAATGCTCCCATTTTCGTCATGCTCACAAACCAATATTACAGTCCGTTCGAAATTTGGATCAGGTAAGTATGGTTCTGAGATCAGTAAATCTCCTTTAGTCGGTTCGATTATCTTATCAGTAGAAAAATAGTCCATTCAATGTAGTGCAGGTCGAATCGGCAAATTATTCAAAATTTTTCCCTCTTCCACCTTCATTTCTTCTAAACGATCATATACGAGTGATTCTTCAAAGTAGTTCAACGCCATTTTGACAAAAATCTCTCCGTGTCTTGCCTCTGACGCCCAAAGCCTGTGATAGAAATCCTTTAAGGTTCCCTCCTCCAACGCTTCATAAATGAGCTTGAATCTTTCAGCTCCTCGCGTTTCAACTAGTGAAGCAAGTAGCAATCGGTCCATGAATCGCTCTTCTCTACCGCTGCGGCAAATATCCAATAGCTGCTTCATGTACAGGTCTTGTGGAATTTCGTGACTAAGTTGAATTCCCCGCTCCTTCATTAGATCATAAACATCTCGAAAGTGTTCTAGCTCTTCAACCGAAGTATCTATTAATTCAGGAATTATTTCCAACCGGTTGGGGTACTTGGCAACAAAACTCAATGCCATCGCTGAAGCTTTTCTTTCACAATCCGCATGGTCTTGAAGAAATGCATCAAAATCTGCGAGCACTGCCTCTACCCATTCTTTTTTTGTGGGTACGCTCAGATCAATTCGAAACTGCATGAAGATTTACTTTGTTTATGATTTTTAGATTGACCAAATCTAATCGAAATTGCAAGCCGAATGACTAAAGAAAAACGAATTCATTCTCTCTAAATAGTAAACAATGAAGTCTGACATTTCCTCACTTAGAAATGAATATTCGAAATTGACCTTGTCAGATACTGAACTATCCAAAAATCCGTTCACACAATTTGATACTTGGTTTAAAGAAGTTGTGAATTCTGATCAAATCGAACCCACAGCCATGATTGTTGGAACAGTAGACCAACAAAAACAACCAACTCAACGAACAGTTCTTCTAAAAGATTATAGTGAAGAAGGGTTTACCTTTTACACGAATTACAAAAGTCGAAAAGGAATACAATTGGAAGAGAATCCAAAAATCAACTTACTCTTTCCATGGTATCACTTACAAAGACAGGTGATTATTTCTGGCACGATTGCCAAAGTTTCCAGAGAAAATTCAGAACAATACTTTCATTCGAGGCCTCGGGGTAGTCAACTTAGCGCTTTCGTTTCTAATCAAAGTGAAGAAATATCATCCAGGGAAGAACTTGAATCCAAACTACAAAAAGCTAAAGAAGAGTTCGCAAAAAAGGAAGTCCCCCTACCACAAGACTGGGGTGGATATTTAGTCACTCCTACCTCCTTCGAATTCTGGCAAGGAAGAGAGAATAGATTGCATGATCGTTTTTTCTATGAGCTTCTCGATAGTCAATGGAAAATTTCACGGCTGGCTCCATGAGTCAAAGTCTGTATTTGGATAGATATGCTTGGAAAACACCACTTTTCCCTGGCTACCAACCTAAGAATGATTTAGAAGTAATACTGGTAATACCATCCTTCAAGGAAACTCAACTTCTGCAAGCCCTTGACTCCATTAATTCATGCACAGCACCACAAGGAAGTGTTTTGATTCTGGTTGTAGTAAACGAGGCTGAACAATCAGACAAAAATGTATCTGAAACCAACAAAAAATGTCTGGGGGAGCTAAAGGGATATCAATCGAAGTTTGAATTATTATTTTCCTATCAAAAACTACCATTCAAAAAAGCTGGTGTTGGACTCGCAAGGAAAATTGGAATGGACGAAGCAGTCAGATTCTTCACTAAGATCAACAGAGATGGTTTGATTGTGTGTTATGATGCAGATTGCCTGTGTGAGCCAAATTATCTCCAAGAGATTCAAAACCATTTTCTTAATGCTTCAGCTAAAGCCGGTGTCGTCTTTTATGAGCATAGATTAAATGGAGATCATAGAAAAGAGATCATTCAATATGAGACCTATCTCAGGTATTACATTGACTCTTTGAGATACGCAGGATATCCGTATGCGCACCAAACATTAGGCTCCTGCATTCTTGTAAAATCTTCTACCTATCAGGAGCAAGGTGGAATGAATACCAAAAAAGCAGGAGAAGATTTTTACTTCCTCAATAAGGTAATCCCCCATGGTGGATTTATAGAGGTCAATTCGACGACTGTATTCCCCTCTGATCGATTATCTGATCGAGTTCCGTTTGGTACAGGAAAAGCCATTGAACAATTGGTTAAAAACACAACCACCTATTCGGTTTATAACCCTAAAACCTTTGAAGATCTTAGACATTTTTTTTTATTGATTGACAGATTGTGGAATGAGCCTGAATTGGAACTTCCAGATACAATTAAACATTTCTTAGGTGAATCTTTTAACCAGGAAATTGATGGAATAAGGAAACAAACAAGTACACTGTCATCCTTCCGTAAACGCTTCTTCCATTGGTTTGAAGCTTTCAAGATTCTTAAGTTCATCCACTTTGCAAGAGATCATTACTATGAAAATGTAAGTTTAACGGAGGCCATAAGTTGGCTAGATCATGAACATCCTGGAATTGCTTCCAATGATCCCGAAACTCAATTATTAAATCTTCGGTCCCTTGATCGGAAATTCAAATTAGATCAAACAAGTCCTTTACTCCAATAAAGTGTTTCACATTGAACCCTTCTGCGTGATCAACACCAATACGGTGACCGAATTCTCTTGAACGTGCCTCTATCATCTTCATGAAACCACTTGAACTAATGTAAGTTTCGGGTTCATCACTATTCGGATCGAAAAATTGTGACTTAAAAGCCTTTATCGCTTCCAATCTTTCTGTTTCAACTTCAGAAACATCAACTAAGAGATCAGGCTCTCTGGTAATACTTTGAATAGAAAAATACAGTTTGGTCGGCCTGAAAGCCTCCTGTGTATTGCCATCCAGGGAAGTTTTTACTTGAGGCAAGCCGGCAAGAAAACATGCTGTCTCAACCAAAGCAGATGATCTTGGATGGTCCGGATGACGATCATAAATGGCATTCGTGATAACTATTCTTGGTTGGTATTT
>JANQST010000195.1 GCA_028279155.1 Cyclobacteriaceae bacterium | reverse complement strand
TAATATAATATTTCTATGAATCTTTCTTACCTAGCATCAAAAGCTCATTCAGGTTGATTTCTGTTATGTATTTAGTTACTCCCTCTTTTTCATAGGATCTGTTGATTAGTTTTCCTTCAATGGCGATCTCACTACCTTTTTTGAGATAATTCTCTACTACTTCTACCTTTTTATTCCAAACTACAATGTTGTGCCATTGAGTATCTTCAACCTTTTCACCCTGGTTGTTGTAGTAAATTTCGTTAGTAGCAAGTGAGAAGGTTGCCATTTTCTTACCACTATCAAAAGTTCGAACCTCAGGGTCATTTCCTAGTCTTCCGATTAATTGAACGCTGTTTCTTAAACTTGTCATGATATTTTATTTTAGATTTAGAAATAGATCATCGGATGACCCGATGAAATTTTGTCAATCGACACCACCAAAGGTTTACTAAGCCAAAGCCATTCTCGGTGTTTAAATATTTACAGTCACTTGTTAACCACTTGTAGTCGCTTGCAATTGTTTTTGTAGCTGAAAACCAGTGATTTATGAATGATGTTGGTAAATTATGTCTCGAATGTGATCGACCTGTTTTTGGTCGTTCCGATAAAAAATTTTGTTCCGATGCTTGCAGAAATGCTTACAACAATAAAGTCAATGCACCCACTTCGAATTATGTAAGGAATGTCAATAGCATTCTTGGAAAAAACAGAAGGATTCTCCTGGAATTAAATCCAAATGGGAAGCATAAAACCCACCGGGATCAATTGCTAAAACGGGGTTTTGATTTTGATTATTACACCAATAGCCATGTGACCAAAGCTGGTGATGAATACCGTTTTTGCTACGAACAAGGATACTTGATGCTTGGAGATGGGTTTATTCTCCTTGTAGAACGTATGTGAAAATGAAAAAGACCCGATTAAAGCGAATATCTATTGTTTCATTTTTTTTCTTCTACCTAAAACTTTTTTTAAATCTCCACCATCATAGAGTAAGAAAAGAAAGCCGATGTGTGAACGAAGATTACCTAACTCTAATAAAAGTGTAAATTAGATGTATGCGGAAAGTTTACTGGATATAGCCATGCTGCACGCAGACTCGCTAATTGCCAATGCCCAAAAGGGTGATGAGAAAGCACTGAACCAATTGGTCAGTCTTTGGTACAAACGGATTTATAACTATGTACTGAAGTACTGCTCAGATGAAGATACTGCTACAGAGATATCTCAGCAGACCTTCATCGCAATGTTTAGACACATTAAAAAGTTGAAAGACATTGACAGGTTCAAACCGTGGCTTTATCGTATTGCAACGAATTTTTGCTACGAGGAGAGCAGGAAAAGAAAAAGAAATCGGACAGTATCCCTGACCGTGACAAGAGGTGAAGAGGACGAAACGGAAGAGCGATTAGAGGTTGGAGAAGCAAAAGGAAATTTCTTCAATCCAGAGCGAAGTTTTCAACAGCTCGAATTGGAAGAGGTTTTGCTTGAATCGCTAGGAGAACTGACAGAAGATCAGAGAACGGTTGTGATAATGAAGGAATACGAAGGAATGAAATTTACTGAAATCGCTGAAGCACTCGATGCTTCGGAAAATACAGTAAAAACAAGACTTTACAGAGGTCTTAGAAGTTTGAAGGAAATCTTGGAAAGAAAGAACATTACAAAAGAAACAGTGCATTATGAGTTATAAACCAGACGAAGCGACGTTGACATCTTACCTGTATGGTGAGTTGTCTGAGGAAGAACATGCCAAAGTAAGCTCCTATTTGGACGCAAACCCTGATGTAAAAAATGAGCTCGAAAGCATTCAATCAATGCAGAAGTTCTTGGGGAAGTTGCAAGACAAAGAAGTTTCTGAGCCTTCTTTTGTATTTGAAGATTCGCCTACGATTGTCATGGCAAGAAACAATTCTATTAACAATTTTTTGAAGTCAACGATAGCAATTGCGGCGAGTATTAGCTTGCTCATTCTCGTAGGGTATTTCACCCAGGTGAAGGTTTCAGCCAACAATAATGGCTGGCAATTAAGTTTTGGAGAAACTCAAATTCAAGATCAGGTTAACGAAGCAAGTATCAAAGCTTGGATGAAAGAAACACTTGCCGCTAATAATATGAATCTTATCA
>JANQST010000180.1 GCA_028279155.1 Cyclobacteriaceae bacterium | reverse complement strand
TTCCAATGAAGAGAAAGATGCTCCATTCACAATTGTTATGACTGCTGCAGATTTCTCTCAAATTCTTTCAGGAGATTTAAATGTTATGATGGCATTTATGACTGGTAAACTCAAAATAAAAGGTGATAAAGGCGCGGCAATGAAACTTACATCCCTTTTTTAGCACTGGTCTATTTAGTGCCAGGCTGAATAAGACGTTTTTCGAAAGTTTTATAGAGGATCACAGTAACCAATACACCTATTATGGATCCAACGGTCACATCTACCAAGAAATGATGGTTGAGGTACATTCTCGAAATACCGACAAGTACTGCTGCCAAAACTAGAATGACCGACCATTCCTTTTTACCAATCATCAAGGCCAAAAAAGCAGCCATTGCAAAAGCTGTCATGGTGTGACCTGAAGGAAATGAGCTAAACTCCTGGACCTTCACACCATCAACCAAGTTTAAAATCTCTTTTCCTTCGAAATACTTCTTGGGTCGTGGAGCGTCCGCAAAAAAGAAATTCTTCATTGACAATGAAATCAGTCCCACAACCGCCCCAACCAAAAGAAACAAATAGCCAAACCTTCTTCTCCAAATTAACAGAGCAATGGCAATTGCACCATAAATGATCTCATCACCCCCATACGTCCAGATTTTGAAAAAGAGATTAAGCCCCTCACTTTGATATTTGTTTATCAACAAAACCACCTCTCCATGATCATGAATAGTTAGAAGCATCACTCCTAAGATCAGAAACAATAGATATGGTATAAAAAAGAACCTGAATGTATGAGTATGCATTACCTAAGGATGTAGAGCTTGCCAAAGCCATTCTTAAAAGCTCCATCTGCACTTGTTGCTCGCCTGTTTATTCCTTGCCCATTTGAATTTATAAATACTTTATAAAAGTACACGCCGTTAGCGAGTTGATCTCCAAATTCATCCCTGCCATCCCAGGCATATTCAGTAACATTATTTCCAATTCGAATAGGTCCGATTTCACTTTGTGTTATTTCTCTCACCACTCGACCTGACACGGTAAGAATCTGAATTTTTATTTGATCAGGAATTTCGTTCCCCGTGAGGGTGAACACAAACCTGCAACTGGTTGAAAATGGGTTGGGATACGGATAAAAGTGAGTGATTGTGGACTCATTGATAACCTCGAATGAAACCTCATAAGGTTCTGTTCCGGAATCATTCCCAGATTCATCTTCTGCCTGAACACGCAATCCATAAACACCATCAGGTAGTTGCCCTGGCTGATAACTTATCTCCAAGTCCTGCGACTCTGAAGCCGCAGTATAGTTAAGTTCAGGTGCAGAAAAATTGACACGTTGAAATTGACTTTCCTCGCCAGGTAATCTTAGCCAAACATTAATTCCAAGCGTATCTGCTTTGAACAAAAATTCATTTTCATCCCTGACACGTATTGCTATTGTTGGATCCGTTGAAACAATGTCTCCATCTAAAATATGTCTTCCATCAAAGGTGACATCTAATACAGGATTGGTTTCATCGGCCTGAACTTCTATCAAACTAGCCATGGTCAGTCTGTTATTGAAATTGTATGCTTCATTTTCATTTGGCAAAACATTGACAACCAGGCTATTTAGCCCACTAAAACCAACAGATGGGAAATTGACTACAAAATTTGAGGAATCCCCTGCCAAAGGTGGTCCGATCTTTATATTACTGGATTGGATACTTGCAGAATTTTGATTTATCAAGCTAGCCTCAACATCCAAAGAATCGGCAAAGTCCTGATCAGCGTAATTATAAAACGCAAGGTTTTTTACAATCTCCTCACCTTCCTTATACGTACTAAGCGTCTTATTTTCTATAATAACAATTCCTTCGGGGGCAGGAGAATAACTTACCTGCCAAAAATTCAATTGCGGAGGGGTCAGATCTGTTTCATCACTAAACGAAAATTCAAGTTCAATTTCAGGGTAGGTTAATGGATCAATGGAGCTAACATCTATAGTTTCAGCCCTTCCTCGTTCGAATTCCGGGAAAGCGGTTGACCCGCCACTTTTATCTATTCCAAAAACTTGAATAGAATATGTATCATTGGCTTCTTCAGTAAGATTGAATGAAAAATTGGTCCAATCCGATACTGGTCCAATTCTGTTGGATTTAATTACTCCACTGGTAAAACTTCCAGAAACATTATCCTGAAGATCTATTGCTTGCTCAGTAATGGGGTCGGCTGATCCATTGCTGATAATTTCTATTGCTGAGCCAGGTGCGTCTCCTTTTCTTCCGAAAAATATCACCGGTTGACCATCTACAAGATTATTAATTGTGGTGGAACTAATGCCAAGTGAATTGAGCGTAGTAACGACAGAAGCATCCCAATTGGAATAGGTCACGCTTCCAATATTGAAAAGTATAATTTGATCACCATCTCGCATGTTATCAACCAATACCTGAAGCCTACCATTGACAAGAATATCGTTCTCCCTAAAATTGTAAATACGTTGAGGTAACCTTCCACAAAGTTCAGGGTTAGAAGTATCGTTTATATTGGTTACAATAGGTGCATAAGGATTTCCACTTTCTTTATCGAAAGCTATAGCATTAAATGAGTCATCGAAACATGGAGCCGCTATTGAAGTAAACATAAAATTAATTCCTCCAATAATTGCTTCAATGTCATCGTACTGAAGTGTTGTATTGCTACCTCCGAAAGTGAAGATTTCTACAGGAGTTGTTGATTGAATAAACTCCCATTTTCCAGATGATTGATTATACTCAACTCCTGTTACAAGTGGCTCATCAATTTGTGCTGATTCATATTGTCCCCAGCCTTCTGAGACGTTATCTATGATTGTGAAAGAAGTTGTAACCCAGTTGTTCGTTTCGCCAACAATCGGATTTGCAAGCCTTGTTCGCCAATAGATTGTCGTACTATCCGGAAGACTAAACTGTGAGAAATCAAATTCACTTCCCAATAATAGTTCCCCTGTCACTGAAACAGATCTTCTATTAGGGCTATTGAATGAAGCATCTGTATCATACTCCAAAGTGTAAGCTCTTTCGGTTTCAAGCAGGTTACTTGATTGCCAAACAAATTCTACCAAATCTGAGCTTACTGTTTCATTATTCTTTGGAAAAAGATGTGCGGTATTGCCAATGAATATAGGCACTTCGATTGTCGCGGTATTGTTTGTTTCATCTAGTTCTGAAACACTATTTTCAGGATCCAGCTGAACACTGAATAGGTTTTGTCCCGTATTGTCTTGAGTTTGATCATTGGGGATAAAAAATTCCAAAGTGTCTAACCGCAATGGTCGTTGGAATTTATCCAGGTAAGTCAAGACCGTCCCATTAGATAAAGTTCGATCAATTTGAACGTCCAAAGAGTCTACGATTGACCTTCCAAAGTTTTTAACCACAATATTAATCTTGAATGAATCCTGTGATGCGAGGATCTCTGAACCTTCAATTGACTCAGCAAAAAGTCCTGAATTTTCAATTTGATAATCAGGAGCATCAGCTCCAAAAATACGATATGCTGGATCTCCCTCATAAAGCATTATTTGCACTTGAGACAAGCTTGAATTTGAAATCCCGTTTTGTTCAAGATAGCGTCTGGAAACTTCGATTAGTACATTACCCACAGTTTCCGAAATGAAGACCTCATCTGAAAAAGAGATTTCATAGAACAGATTGCTCCATCGTCTCAACGTACTGGCAGTTGCAGCATCTCCATGTGCAATGAAACCCACAGCTCCAAGATCCGGAGTAATCATCCAATCTTCCCCGAAAGTAAAAGTGTTTCCAAAAATCTCTCCTGCTCTACATCCATTGACTAAAAAAATGGGGTACTTCCCCTTATTGGAAAAACCAAATTCAGGACTTGACACAAAACCAATTTCAATATCTGAGCTGGCTCCTGAAGAATGTCCAAAAAATGTTACATATCCCACACCTGCATTTATACGGTCCGCCACATTCACGAATTCCACAGCTTCCCCGGTTTGCTTACCAGTATTAAAAGCCCGACCGCCAATAAAGTCTTTTTCAAGAATAGAAGTGAAATTCTGAATGTTCTGTGCAAACTGAGTCAACTCATTCTGTGTGCTGCCACCACTTAGCTGCAAAAAATCTTTTCGGTTTAGGTCATCAAAAGGTCGGGCCTCCATCTCCACCACTTTATCAAGGTAAGCAGTTACATCGTTTGGCTCAAATGCGTTAAGTCTACCAATTGGAATCCCAGGCGCTTCGGCAATTGTATTGATTCCCAAGGTGTACATTAAATCACTTCCCGGTAACCCAAAGGTTGGAACATTCACCGCTTGTTGATCACCACGGTAATAATTGAAATTAGGTGTGAACCCCTTTCCTATAATAAAAATGTTTTCGACATTGGTTACCGAAGCAGCATATTGAACAAAATTCCGTATCGCTAAAGTTGATGGATCTCCGTAGTTAAAAAGTTCAAATAGCCCTTGTACTTCAGAAACCGAAACGGAATGACTTCCTCCAGCAGACGATTCTCGATAATTCTTGTAATCATTAACAGGATCTCCCGATGAGCGTAAATCAGGATGAGTTATAATTAGATAATTCTTATCAGTCAAATCTGGTGCAGTTAGTGAGACTTCTTTAATAGAGGAAACACTTGCTGGGCTGGTCACTGCGAGTATTTTGTGTTCAGTTGTTGCATTTGGTATAACCGCATCTACTCGATCTGAAAAATTTGTTGTGGCAATCCTTACTGCATTAAATGGATCATTGATATCATAAATGGAGGTTCCTGATGGATCAGTACTGCTGATTTGAAGGTAGGCCTTTGGTGCAGCAGGATCTTCAAGCGTAAAAACCTGATTTGTACTAGCATTTGATATCAAGTCTTGGGCATATTTGACCCGCATGAATGCTACTGAAAAGAAATCAGTTGCATCAGGAAACCCTTCAGTCAGCACTTGAATTGTTAATTCACCAGCAACCCCTACAGAAGACTCAGGAATATTGAAAGAATGAGCAACATAGCCCCATCCATTGAATTGTGTGTTTCCTAATGAAGAGAGACTTGATGCATTTGGGCCGGCACTAATGTTGGCATTATGTGCAAGACTATTCGCTCCGGTAAGTACAAAATCACAAACTGGTTCTTGGCCAGCAGTTCTATTGACCAAAACAAAGTCATGATCAGTCGAGCTTCCTTTTCCTTGAGAGAGTCCGGTCCAACCTTCACCATTATCGTACTTACTAAGTGAAAAGGCAGACCTAGCTCCAAAACGAATTCCACTAGCGTATACATTCGTATAAAGTAGCAATTCCTCGGCTATATGATGCGGCTCTGGAGTCAACCCCGAAGCATTCTGATCTGAAGAAAAAGCTATTCTCTTGCCTGCTTCATTACCAAGTTTATAAGTAAGGAAATATGTGGCCGAATCAGAAAATAGATTGTACAATGTGTGTGGTTGATCTCCGATTTCATATAATGGAGAATCCGATGTTCCATCAATGCCCTTTCCATAAAACTCCAAATAATTAAGCGTTCCATCAGGATTGGAATTAACGTTGATGGCAACTTCTTCACCTCTTCTGAAAAGTTGAATTCGACTCGCTGGAACACTTCCAAGAGGGAACCCTGCCGCTTGCAATTCGGAACCAGTTACCCGATAGAAATCATCTTCTACTATCCTGATTTTAT
>JANQST010000175.1 GCA_028279155.1 Cyclobacteriaceae bacterium | reverse complement strand
GGCTGTCCGCCCTTCGACGACTCTGGCCTGGGATGAAGTTGAAGGAGCGGAGGGTTACAAGATTTATTTCAGAGAAACTACATCCCCAACATGGGATAGTTACCGACTTGTTGATAAAAACACAACGGAATACACCTTGGAAGGTATTGTTATCGATAATTACCTTTTCGGCGTGGCGTCAGTTGGTAAAGATGGATCAGAAAGTCTTGTTGTCTTCCCGGGAGAATTGATTAGACGAAGGAGATAGACAAGTGTTAACTACTTGAGAATTTGGGCGGTGTGATCCTTGGTTTTCACCTTTTCGATCACTTCCTCAATTTTACCATTTTCATCAATGATAAATGTGGTACGGATGGTACCCATGTACTTTCTGCCATACATTGACTTTTCACCCCATGTACCAAAAAGTTCGTGAACGGCTTTATCCGTATCAGCAATTAATGGGAACTGAAGGCTATGTTTCTCAATAAACTTTTGGTGTGATTTTTCATTGTCTGGGCTTACACCTAATACTTCATAACCTTGCTTGATTAATTGATCATAGTTGTCTCTTAAGTTGCAGGATTCTGCTGTACATCCAGGGGTATTGTCTTTGGGATAGAAGTATAATACAACTTTTTTCCCTTTGTAATCTGAGAGTTTTATTGGATTTCCATTTTGGTCGATGCTTTCGAACTGAGGTGCAGCATCGCCGGCCTTTAATGTTATCATATTATTCTATTGTAAATCGTTTTGTTGTTTGCATTATCAATTACCTCAATCTTTAACTCTCCTTTTATGGGAATGTTTGGATTTTCAGTGATTGGCCAAATGAGCTTTCTTTTCGGCTCGTAACGCATCAAAAGAAATTCACCATTTAATTCTCCTCGAAAGGTTTTTATGCCCGAAAGCTCATCTTCAATGCGGAAAGTATTATGGGCAAACACAGACCTAACATGCTGAATTTTAGGAGCAATCGTGTCTTCTAAAATGGTGTAGGTAACTAGGTCTCTTGTTTTGAACTTTATTTGATTGTCTGACCAATCCCCACCCATGAAGTTGAATCGTTTCCCAAAAACTGAATACACATGTGATTTCTCCTCATTATATGGGTAGGAGGGGTTGAGGCTGATAGAAATATCAGTACGAATGGGATCCAGGGGATTTTTAAATTTAAATAGTTCAATATTTCTTACTGAATCAATTTCTTTTTCGAAGGAAAGATGAAGCGTGTCAAATAATGCACGTTTTCCATAAGCTAGTTCAAACTCTTGCTGATGATATGAAATTTTCTGATTCGAAGGAATAGTCACCACATATCCAGTTTCAACCGTTTTTCCGTCAACGAATATATTTCGGGGTAGGCCTTCACTGATGTCCCACAGATAATAGTAGTGATCTCCATCATAAAAGTATGGATTGATCGCATTCCATTCTTCTACCAACACTCCAGCGCCATTTTTTGATTTTATATGGAGCAAATTGCCTAAAATCTCATAGGACTTGAATTTTACTTTAGGTGGGTAAACAATCTTCGCATTATTAATCTTGATCTCAGATATAGATAAATTCTTATAGCTATCTTCCGTGAAGATTGTAATCTTCTTTTGATCAGAGAAATCTATTCCTTTGTTTGTTACTGAGTAGATGTTATGATCATTTCCATCATCTAGGTAGAGCTTGTTGAATCTTCTACCACCTAATTTGGCTGCTTGGTAATTGTAATGTTGAAGTACATTTCTCTGCTTTGAAAAAAGCAGGAAAATTTTGTTTTCATAAAAGACAGTATCATCATCTACTAGCATTACCGTTTTTACAATTCCGTTTTTGTTTGGAATCCCATCCATTGGATCGTACGAATAAACCTCTACTCCAATTTTACCCTCAAGCTGGATTGGGATATTCGTTCTGTAGGCGTTGTTCACCCTGATCAGGTCAAATTCATACCTACCAAATAATTGATTGACTCTGGCATCACGATCTAGGCAAGTAAATGCTATTTTTCTAACAAGTGGTGGGATCCGATCCAGGACTTCCTTAAAGCCAAACTGAAGTAGATCCATTGGTTTTTGGTCTTTGTCCCTTATTTCGAAATGCAAGTGTGGGCCACTCGATGAACCAGTGTTCCCGGAATAGCCAATGACATCTCCTTGCTTAAAATAGAAGACGTCTTTTTTTGGAAATGCTTCTATATCATATGATTCCTCTTCGTATTGCTTTGCTCGCGCATATGTTTCCAAGCCAATTTGAAATTTGTCGAGGTGAGCATAAACAGTGTAGGTACCATTCGGATGTGCCATGTATAAGGAATGACCATACCCACCGGTAGAAATCTTCATACGGAAGATGTATCCATCAGCAGCTGCATAAATTGGCAGCCCAATCTGGCCTCCGGTCTTAACGTCGATACCTGTATGAAAATGGGAAGATCTAATTTCTCCAACTGTTCCAGCCAGGTAACTTTGAGAGCCAGGATTTATTGGGAAAATATAATAGCCTTCATAGTCACTCAGTTGAGCGCTAAGTGAATACCAGAGAGAGAAGGTTGCTAATAGTAATGGTATTCTCACTATTTCACTTCGAAATCCAACATCTTTTTATCCTCCAAATACCCCACAAGGTGGTCGCCGATTTTTACCTGACCTACACCCTTTGGAGTTCCTGTAAAAATAATATCTCCAATTTTAAGTAAAATAAACTTTGAGACATAGGAAATAATTTCATCAACGGTCCATAACATCAATGAAGTGTTCCCATCCTGGACAACCATTCCATTTTTTTCTAGGCGAAAGCTAGTGTTTTTAATATCATAACTCTCTTTAGATAGGAAATTTGAGATAGGTGCAGAGCCATTGAACGCTTTGGCTATTTCCCAGGGTCGTCCTTTATCCTTTGCTTTGGTTTGCAAATCTCTCGCCGTAAAATCTATGCCAAGGCCAATCTCATCATAGTATTCTGAAGCGAATTCTCTATTGATTGATTTTCCCTCCTTCTTTATTTTGACTAACAATTCCACCTCATGATGAATGTCGTTTGAAAAATCGGGATGAAAGAAGGGATCGTTGTTTTTCAGTAGAGCAGTGTCTGGCTTTAGAAAAAAAATTGGTTCGTCTGGTCGTTCATTTCCCAGTTCTTCTATGTGCTCAACGTAGTTTCTACCGATGCAAATTATTTTCATTCATATGATCTTGAGTTGGTAAAGCTAGCCGCTGATTGCCACAGCCTCAAATTCAGGCTCGCTTATTTCAACATGGCCATTCGAATCAATCGATCTAAGAAAAACCTCTTTCAATTCATTGATCAAAAGTGGATCATATTTAGCTGTTACCCGAATGTAGTTCTCAGTGAACCCATACATCATGCCATCTTCAACATCGTCCTCGAATAGTACCGTGTAATTTCCATTCAAATGTTGCTCGTAAAAATGCCGACGTTTCTTTTCCGATAAAGTCCTCAACATTTTGGAACGTTCATTTCGGTCCTTTTGGGGAACAGGATTTTCCATCGAAATAGCTTTAGTATTTGGACGTTCGGAATAAGTGAAGACATGGAGATACGAAACATCAAGTTCGTTTAAGAAATTGTATGTCTTCAGGAATTCTTCCTTGTCCTCTCCAGGGAAGCCTGTAATTACATCTACACCAATGCAACAATTAGGCATAACCTCTTTAATCTTCTTGACCCTCTTAACGTACAAGTCGCTCAGATAGCGACGGTTCATACTTTTCAAAATGGTATCACTGCCTGACTGCAGTGGAATATGGAAATGCGGGACAAATTTTTTAGAACTGGCAACAAATTCAATGATATCGTTGCTCAGCAGGTTTGGTTCAATTGAAGAAATCCTGAAACGATCAATTCCCTCAACTTCATCAAGTGCTTTGATTAGATCGATGAATTTCTCTTTTCTTTTTCCTTCCTGGATTCCAAAATCACCAATGTTCACTCCTGTAAGCACTACTTCTTTCACCTCAGTCTTTCCAATTTCAGTCGCTTGCTTCACAATATTGGAAATGGAATCACTTCTGCTTTTTCCCCTTGCCAATGGAATTGTACAAAACGCACAGCCATAATTACAGCCGTCCTGTACTTTGAGGAATGTCCTGGTTCGATCCGCGATTGAATACGAAGCATTGTAGGTTGTTGCCTCCTTTATCTCCGAAGCGAAGACACCACCTTTTGTGAAATCATCAAGATGATCAAATAGTTGAAATTTTTCTGCTGCTCCAAGAACGGCATCAACACCTGGAATTTCAGATATTTCTTTTGGCTTAAGCTGTGCATAACATCCGATGATGGTCACAAAACTTTCAGGGGAAATCTTCTTAGCCTCCTTTACAATCTTTCGACACTTTTTGTCTGCATTTTCTGTGACAGAACATGTATTGATGATAAAAATGTCTGGCTGATTGGAGAAATCTACTTTTTCATAGCCTCTATCCTCGAACATCCTTGATATGGACGAGGTTTCGGAGTAATTGAGTTTACAACCAAGCGTATAAAAAGCTACTTTTTTCATTGAGCCCGCAAAGTTAGGAATTGCTGACGTACTTAGCGAGTAATTGGGTAATCGACCTTATCTAC
>JANQST010000173.1 GCA_028279155.1 Cyclobacteriaceae bacterium | reverse complement strand
GTTTGTTCAGATCGAACTTCCTTACAACGAACATTTGCTCCAACAGCATGGATTTTACCATGGTGGAGTCGTTTCTACCCTTGCTGATAATGCAGGTGGGTTTGCTGGGAACACTTTGATGTCTGAGGATGAACAACCCTTAAGTATTGAGTTCAAGGTCAATTTGTTGAATCCTGCGAAAGGTGAGAAGCTGATCGCCAAAGCCAGGGTTATCAAGAATGGACGAAGAATCAAAGTCTGCGAGGTGAATGTTTATGGAATTGACAATGGCAATGAGCAGCATTGTGCTATTGCCATTGTATCGGTTATTGCCACGAAACAGAATTTATAGTTAGTACCTCCAACTTGTGAGATCAGCACCTCGCGGTGCACTCTCTTGAATTCGTTTCATGATTTTGTCAACATACATCGTATTATATCTCAACCTGGAAATATGATTAGGATTCTCCTGATCACCATTCCAGCAGTGTTCCGCACGATCACCGTAATCAACTTCTCCGCCATAGTAAGGGTCAGTTGTACTTTCGAGAAATTCTTCCGTAAGGTAAACTGCATTGTTGAGGTAGTAATTGTCCATATCTCCACAGTAGATATTGATTTTTCCCTCTAGTTTTTTACCAAGGGTCTCCCAATCCCGTTCGAGAATGTATCTCAGGTCATAGTTCTCTCTCCAGTAATTGGCGACTTCCTGGTTTATATCACCGGTGTATTTATCCCACAATCTCACCGGATAGCCATCCGGTCCCTGAGGAGAATAGGTCGCTTCCCAGATGTCCCATTGTTGTCCTGACCTGGATTTGTCACCTAATGCTAATTCCTTATAGTTCATGTCTTTTAGCGAGGCTGAGACCGTGCCTAAATAATCCCTACGTCCTGGCACCAGGTCTCTTCTGTTAGGACCATCGTAATAATAAGCATTGGCGTCTTCGTAAATATTTGTTTGACAATACGCTCGAAAATCGATTGGATCAGGGCAGGCAGCAAAGCAGCCATTGTATTGATTGGGATACATGACCTGAACGGCAAGCGCTTCCCAACCACCGGTGGAACCACCATACAAGAATCGAGACCATGGTTGTCCCTGTCCTCTAAACATTTCTTCGATATAGGGTATAAGTTCGTAGGTGATCGCATCGCCCCAAGGCCCCTGACTGGCAGAATTCACCGCATAGGAGTCGTCATAATAAGGGGTGGGATGTTGAATTTCTATAATTAAGAAACGGGGAAAATCATCACTGATCCATTGTTGGTATTGGTCATAGGCTTCTTGTTGTTGGATGATGTTGTAACCCTCTACGTCAAAACGGGCAGAGTAATCCGGCTCAAGATCCGGATCTGGTGGTGTTGTTCTAAAACCTCCGAAATCACTTGGAAAGTGACCATGGAAGATCATCAAAGGATATTTAGCTTCAGGATGCTCATCAAATCCTTTTGGAAGAAGCACATGTGCTCCAAGGTACATGTCACGACCCCAAAATTCACTGAGCAGGTCGCTTTTCATTTTTATATGCTTGATCCATTCTGTATCCTCTGGCTCTTCAATAGGCGGTATTTCCTGATCCATAACGATTGCTATGCTTGAGGAACTAGTTGGATCGACTCTCACTTTGAACGGTTCGCTATATAAGTTCCCAGGTGATCGATTCCATTGTTGCCCTTCGCCATTATCCATGGGTAACTTAACCGTGTGCCCGGTTGACAATTCAAAAGTCTCATAGGTATGTAAAAGTGCCTGTACCCAGTATTCTCCTGGTTTGACATCCGTGAGGCTTTCAATTGGATAACCAAACTCTGAGCCGTCAAAGCTTACTTTCTGACCAGGGGTATAGGCTTCTACATTTTTTCCATATACAATCTGGGTATTTACGCCATCCGAAATTTGGAACCTTGGTTCCTGGCTGTCATCGGTTGACAAAAGCAAGAGTAGTCGGCCGTCATAAGTGTCGGAGGAGACTTCTGAGGAAAATGAAACATCAATACTGAAATTCGGAGCAGTCGGTTGACATGAAATACACACCAATACTGCTACAATTAAGAAGCTTAAGGTTCGCATGGTCAGGTTTTTTTCTATTAAGATAGATCAAAAAAGAAAATGATCTAATCTTCAATTACCTAACCAGCACATTTTACCACCACTTTTTAATTAGTCGTTATCATTTTTGAAGCTCTCAATTCTTGATTTTTCTTCCGTTTTAGGAAATGAATTATTATTCATATTTACGTCAGCCAATTCCAGATTGGGATCAAGACTAATGTTTACAACCTCCTTGTCCTTAAGGAAAGTCTTTTTTACTTCAGCCTCATTCAACCTCCATATTTCTGCGGGAAGCCGCTCTATTTCTTTTGTTCCATCTGAATAAGTCCATTCGATAATCACAGGCATGACAAGACCGCCCCTGTTTTTTAGTGTGAGTTCATAGAGGTTTTTGCCAGCTAGTTTTGCGCGAATTTCGTCTTCATCAATTCGACTTAAATATTGTCCATATGCATCATCCTCTGCAGGTAACATGGTAATTTCTTCCGGACCATTGCTGAAATCCTTCGAATCACCACTTTTTCCCGATCCGGAAATTTTAGCTGAACCTCCTTTTTTCACCTGGTTTTCGATTGCCACATCTTCTTGCTTCACCTGGAACCACTTTACATCTGCCAATTCTATGTCAACGTTATCAGTAGTGAAAAACCAACCTTTCCAAAACCAGTCCAGGTCAACAGCTGTCTGGTCCTCAATTGTTCTAAAAAAGTCAGATGGATTTGGATGCTTATACTTCCATCGGTTCGCATACTCTTTAAAGGCCTTGTCAAAAAGCTCTTTTCCTACAATCGAATTTCTAAGCATTTGAAATCCGACGGTTGGCTTTCGATAGTAATTGTTACCCATTTGAGATAGCAAATCGTTATCCGCATTCGTCATTGTGGGTCGAAGAATACTTTTGTCACCAGACATGTACGGAACGATGCTTTCCGGAGTGGTGTATGTCCATTGGGGGTATCGTTCTTCGATTGTTCTTTGATGAAGGAAGGTATTAAGACCCTCATCCATCCACATCCATTTTCGCTCATCTGAACTGACAATCATTGGGAACCAGTTGTGACCGACCTCATGGATGATAGTGCTTGTCATACCTCTTCTGGCTTGTTCTGTAATGGTTCCATTCACAGGACGTCCACCATTAAAAGAAATCATTGGATATTCTATTCCTATGTTGGAAGTGTTGACAGAGATTGCAACTGGGTAGGGATAATCAAATGTTGCTTCGGAATAAACTTCAAGTGCGTTCATTATTCCACGCGTTGATTCTTCGGACCAAACCGGCATCCCTTCATTGGGATAAAAGGACATGGCCATAACTGTGTTGGTCGGAAGTTTCACCGCCTGGGCATCCCATATAAACTTCCTGGAACTCGCAAATGCCACATCACGCACATTTTCAGCTTTGAAGCGCCAGGTTTTTTTCTTCTTCGTTTTCGACTCCTCATTGGATTTAGCTTCTTCAGGGGTTATGATCATCGATGGTTGGTCGAACGTATTTCTGGCTTTTTCAAGGCGATCTAATTGTGTTTTCGTTAAGACCTCTTTTGAATTGGTTAAGTCTCCGGTGCAAGCAACAATATGATCGGC
>JANQST010000171.1 GCA_028279155.1 Cyclobacteriaceae bacterium | reverse complement strand
GGTATCCCTCACAGCGTACTCTATCCTGGAGTACATCCGCACCCCATTGACGAGTTCTCGTTGAAATCGCACAAAACCAAATGACTTCTCATAGAGTTTCATGAAATTTTTCCCATTCAACAAGGTCATGTAAGTATTGATGAAGGGCGAGATCGCTTCCTGGTCATCGAATTGGGAAACATACTTACCTCCGCCCGCATATATCCTCGTGAAATTGTCATCAAGGAAGCGATAACTCGCTTCAACTTTTGAATAGAATTTTTTGCTGGAAAAACCATATCGAAAATATGGATTGATCCAATACCTGGTTCTTTCTTCCTCTTGAAACCAAAATGTTGGTTGTATATCTGTGACAAGTCCTTCAACTGTGTTGAATTGGAATGTACTTTGAATCGACGGAACAGTCCAATACCTTTCTATTTTTCGATTATAATGCGTGTAGCCGGTAAGAAGAATATTTCCAACACTTAGTTTGTTCCTTACATTGTCCACCGAATCCCTGTAATGGTCGCTCTCTTTTACTACTCGGATACTATCCTTAACTCGGTAGTCCTCTACCTCAAAAGCCGTTAAAGGAATTGGCCGAATATTTTCCCAATACGTGGAGTCTCTTTTGTTAGATCCCTCTTCTACGTATAAGACTTCTGCGGTAAAATCTTCCTCTGCAAACAAGTCACGTTCTTCTTCTGTTTCAAATGTTGATTCGAATAAATCGTTCTCCTTGTAAAGCTCATAGTTGGGTTCAACCTCATAATTGGAATAGACACCCAAATAATATCCTTCACCCTTGAAGCCAAAAGCGCCAAATTGGAATTCGAATTTTTGGGAAATAGGCATCCATATATCATTTTGCGTTGGTGCAAAGACCTGGTGAATTTTCAGAGAGTCCGTAAATTCTATTCCTCTTGCTTTGGTAGCTAGCAGGTCCAACGTATGAAATCGCCACTCATCTTCAACAATATAGACCACTCCTTCAAACGCAGGGTCAGTTGACCGCTTTGGAAGGAGTCTGATTTTGTTGATCAATTTCCCATTTTCTTCAAATACTCCCAGCCATTCAAAATCATACATAATGAATGCCTGGTTGGAAATTGGAGAAACAAAGACACGTTCTCCCAAAATATCATGGGAGTAATTTCTCTCGTACGGATTGATATTAAAATCAGAAGCCTGGTTAAAACTAAAGCCTTGTTCATTGCCACTCACCTTCGAGGAGATCATTCGTTCGCTGATCTTATCGGGTCGTTCGAATGCAAATTCTGAAACCGATTCCGACAAATAGACAATACCTGTATCAATGGTTATTTTTTGGCCCAGGATTTTATCCGGCCGCTGCTTCAATCGAAATAGCCCCTTGATATATGCATCATTTTTGAATGCCCGAACTTCATTCTCATAAAATTTCCGCTTCTTGATTGCTTCTCTTATTACCCGATACGCAGGATTTTCGTCTCCAGCTGTGATGGTCACAGTCTTGAGTTGAAGTGCCTGTTCCTGAAGTGTAAAATTGATTTCAATTGTTTGCCCCTCTATAACATTGACTTCTCTTTCCAGAATCGAATATCCCACATACTGAACTACAATTGTATAATTTCCAGGAGGTGTCCGTAAAAAATAATTGGCCTGTTCATTGGCCGTAGTACCATTAGTGGTTCCCTTGATATAAATCGTTGAAAACGGAAGTACTTCACCAGTAGAGCTCTTGATCGTCCCTTTGATCCCTGTTTGAGCTATAGATAGAAAGGAAAAGAAAATGAAAAAGGTGAGAAGTGCAGGTCTCATTGAGGATAGGTATTTATTTTGATGTGTTTGACGTGGTTATAATGCTTCTAACGCTTAGATGGTTGCATGGCATATAAAAATTTTAACAATGTTTTTAGTTGAACTATCTTGGCAAAACTTATACCAGTTGGTGGATTAGTATGCAAAAAGTAGCAATTATTACAGGTGGCTCTTCGGGTATTGGCAAGGCCTTGGTCATGAAATATGCAGCTGAGGGATATGCCGTGGTGTTTACAGGCAGAGATGCAGAGCGCATGAAAAGTACGGAAGAAGCTCTCAATGAAGGAGGCCATTCTTTTCTACCACTTGCGCTTGATGCTGCTTCGAAAGAGGACAATCAAAAAATGATCGATGAAACGATTCAAAAGTTTGGTCGGATCGATGTTTTGATTTGTAATGCCGGAATAGGTATGCGTGCCTTGTTTGAAGACCTTGATCTTGATGTTTTCAAAAAACTAATGGACATTAACTTCTACGGAGCGATCTATGCTGTAAAATCTGCACTACCTCACCTTCTCGAATCCAAGGGTTCGATCATTGCTATTTCTTCCATCAATGGTTGGCGATCTACACCCGCACGATCAGCTTATTCAGCTTCTAAATTTGCAATGCAGGGTTTTTTCGAAGCGATCCGGACCGAAGTGATGTCTAGAGGAGTGCATGTTTTAGTAGTATGTCCAGGTTTTACTGATTCGAACATCAGGAAAGCAGCTTTGGCTGCAGATGGCCAATCCCAGGGAGAGTCTCCTCGGAATGAAAAGAAGATGATGTCGTCCGAAGCAGTAGCCGAGAAGACCTACAAAGCACATCAGAAGCGAAAGCGAGATCTGATTTTAACCTTTCAGGGAAAAATGGCAGTGCTACTAAATAAGATCATTCCGTCAAGGCTTGACAAGATGGTTTATAACATGATGAAGAAAGAGGCTGATTCGCCTCTTAAATAATTTTGATCTTTCCGTTTCGCAAGTAGACTTCTTCTCCGTCCCAGTTGATTTTGGTCCAAACATCAGAACGTGACAACACGGTTACTTTATGTCCTTTGTTTACCATTTCCACAGGTTCCGCTCCCGCAGATGGTCCATTGCGCAATAGCGTGCTGTTTTCGCTGATGATCCCATATGTATTCTCGTAGCTATTATTGGCAACCAATAATAACGCACCCAAGGTTACGAGCTGAAAAAAGGATGCAGTTATAGGTTTTTCATTTAGCTGCTTTTTCTTAAAAATATAAACAGCCAAAAAAATGGCAATCGCAACCAGAAGCAATTGTAGTTGCTTACGATATTTATTGAGTAAGGCCATAAAAAAATGAGAATCATTATAGCTATATCCTGCAAGGTTTTTCTCATTGCTTAATTCTTCAATTTTATCAACCACAGATTTATCAGCCGAATTTTTGTAGTAAAGGTCCAGGTAGTAGAGTGCGTCAACATAATTACCCAAACCATCTTTGATAAACGCCATTTTCAAAAGCATAGACTCGCTAAAATTTCCTGATTGAAAGATGGTTTCATATACCTGGAAAGCCTCTGTATATTTCTGCTGAGCAAAAAGCGAATCGGCTTGTGATTGCAAGTCTTCGTTGGCAGACGAAGTAAAAAAAGAGCCAAAAAAAATGAACACAACTATTAATCGTAAGATCATATGGTATTTTGATTTAAGCTGTCTATTTTTGCATCCGCAATTTAGAGAACGCCTTCTAAATTGCATTTATTTTTATTACAAAAGGACGATTCGTTAGCTCAGCTGGTAGAGCATCTCCCTTTTAAGGAGAGGGTCCTGGGTTCGAGCCCCAGACGAATCACTAAAGTAGGAAACCCATCTAACCCGGATGGGTTTTTTCAGTTAAAGACTGTTAAGGGCGAGAAGTTTATCCCGAAGATTTGGCAAATCAGCTTGATTTGGAACTGAAAAAATTTCAACGTCAGGTTTTAGCTCCAGATTAAGGATAACAACAATTGTTTTGTTGAAGGTATGTTAAAATTATCATCCCTTTTCCAGATATTACTACGCAATACGTAGCAATGAAAGACATATATGTTCTGATATTTTTTTTGATATCAATTCTTACCAACTGTAATCAAGAATCAAAAGCACCGGATGAGCCGATCAAAGTTATTTGCAATCCGAGCACAGCTCAGGCCGTTCAATCCATTCCTTCAGGAGAATTTACAGCTCATTTAGCAACTACACCAATTGTTATTGATGGTTGTATCAACGATGGTTCCTGGTCAAATGCTAATTGGTATAGTTTGAATTATGTTTGGATGGGTGATGAACCTGACAATACAGACTATTCAGGAAAATTCAAAATTTTATGGGATTCAGACTTTCTATACCTTTTTGTGGAAGTTGTTGATGATTCTTTACACACAACACTTTCTGATGGAATAGAAAACTACTGGAAAGGTGACTATGTTGAAGTTTTCCTAGATGAGGATCAGTCCGGAGGAGAGCACAGGTACAATCACCAAGCATTTGCATATCATGTATCTACAGAGGGGCATGTAATAGATAAAAACACAAAAGAAGAGACCGAGTTCTTTGATGATCATGTGAATGTCATACGCACTCAAGAAGGTAATAAGAATTTCTGGGAAATGGCAATAAAGATTTTTGATAGTCAATTCGAAGAAACCAGTCCAAATAACACACCTGAGACTTTAATGCGTCAAAAGAAAATAGGCTTTTCAATTGCTTATGGTGATAATGACGGGAAAAATAGTAGGGAAAATTTCATGGGCTCCAAACAAACTCATGGGATAAATAACGATGAGGGATATATAAATGCGGATGTATTTGGTTCCATCTTATTAGTGGAATAAGGGCCTTGTGTTCGACTCTCTTTGTCATTAATTCTATTCAGGAGGAACTCTAAACAAGATTAACAGCCCTCAAATTCTTATTTCTTTGACAACTTAAATAGAAATATATCGTACATTTCTTTGACAAATTACAATCTAATGGGAAGAACAACATTTCTAGGTGAATTTGAAGAGCTAATGCTTACCCTTGTATTGATACTAGGTGATGATGCTTATGGATACACACTTTTAAATGCACTAAAAGAACATCGAGGCAGAACGGTGAATCTCAGCACCATTCATGTCACGCTTTATCGTCTCGAGAAAAAGGGGTACCTCGAATCGTATTATGCTGGTGCTACCAACAAAAGGGGTGGTCGAAGAAAACGCTATTTCAGAATCACCAATACTGGTAAATCTCTTCTCCAGGAAATGAAGGAGGCAAGAATTCAACTTTGGAAATTAACACCTCAATTAGACTCAGGGGTATGAGTTCCACCAAGCCTCCGAAGTTTTTCTCAAAAATTTTCCTTTGGTATTCAAGGCCAGAGCTTCAAGAAGCAATCCTTGGTGATCTGGAGGAAAAATTTGAGGATGATGTAGTCAACAAAGGTCAATTGAAGGCAAAAATCGCTTTTGCATGGACTATCCTTCGATTTGCTCGTCCAGATATCATTCGTACAGAATCAAGATCTCAAAAACTCAATAACTACGATATGTTTAAAAATTATTTGAAAATTACACTGAGGGTATTCAGAAAGGAGCGCTCATTCAGTCTCATCAATCTATCTGGCCTTGTATTAGGGTTCTTATGCTGCCTACTCATTTATCTATTTATTAGCGACGAGCTTAGCTTTGATAAGTTCCATAAGAATGCCGATCGAATTTACAGGATTTCTTCTGCTTATATGCGCGAAGGAAAATGGGAACCATATGCTTCCAACTCATGGCGTACAGCAGAACTAATCAAAACTAATTTCAACGAGGTTGAAGAATTAGTCAGAATTCGAAGAGTGGAGGGATACGTAATGCAAAATGAGCAACGCATTCTTGAAGAACGAATGGCGTATGTAGACGAAAACTTTTTCAACGTTTTTTCATTTCCACTGATATCGGGAGACACTGAAAACGTCCTGGATGGAACGTCAAAAGCTGTTATCTCGGAAAGTATTGCTCTTAAGTATTTTGGAACAAGTGATGCCATTG
>JANQST010000165.1 GCA_028279155.1 Cyclobacteriaceae bacterium | reverse complement strand
CCCAATTTGCAAGCATAGCAGCTCGGTCAAATCCATCTCCTGAATCCAGGCCATCGTCCTCTCCACAGCTTGACATTCCTAGCAAGAGGAAGACAAAAGTTAGGAGTGTTATTTTCTTGTACATTGTTCCTTCATTTATAAACCGGAAAAAGAGGCCAGTTTCCTGACCTCCAAATCCATAGTTGCTTCTTGTTTTTAATTTTAGCTACCTGCCTGCGCAACTGTAAATTCAAATTCTGCTGCAATAGATTCAGAAATTGCATCCAATGTTGTTGTCGTTACATTCCACAATCCATTGTCACCATCTCCCATCAGGTCAGAAATAAAGCCTTGTACTTCGGTTCTTGTGAAATACGCTGCATCCGTATTTGGATTTCTAGTGAATTGCAAGCTGTATATGAATCCGTATCCTTCAGAAAGGTCGTGAAACACAGAAGCCATATCAGGAGTTGCTGCTTCTAGTCCAGTCTTTCCTTGTTGCAGATAATAAACTGCTCTAACGGCGATTACTGTCGAAATCTTCTCTCTTATGATAGCAGCTTGTGCATCACGCTCCTCGTAGGCTCCAGCAACAATTGCTGCTCTCCCTCTCTTAAATGCATTGTAAATGTCGTCCGCAATTCCAGCGAAATCCGTATCGCCTTCTACCCGACCAATGTATTTGTTTAAGAAGCTGTCATCACTACCGATGGTAGGATTTGGATCTGCAGTATTGGTAGCTGTACCGTAGGCATAGCCGTACGCCTCGTCCCATTTGTGCTCCATCGTTGTATAGGTCTTGCCATCTTCTACGGTACCAGCGTCATTGTTTGCAACATTATCTCCTGCATCCAATACAGAAATGCTAACATAGTTGTTCAAAATCTGGTCGACCATCAGCGCCCCTATCAGTCCTTTGTTGAACGCTTGATTCAGCTCAAGTCCTTTGTCGTTTACATACCTGGTAGAACCACCTCCAGCTTCCTGAATAGCTCCTGCATTTCCGGCGGTTGCATCATCGGTCCAATGTAGAAATACGTCACCTACTTGATCAGCGATCCACACATCAAACTCTCCTTTAATGGCCGAGGCATCAGTAGCATTAGGAACGAAGAAATCTTGCGAAGCTGCTGTTTTACTTCGGGCACTCTTAGTTGAAGCATTTAAATCAGCATCTGAAAAATCTGCATTTCCTTCCTGGTGATCGTACATCGCATCTATCTGATTTTCAGTAAACTGAATATTCTTCAAAGCAGAGATGATCTCTTCTGCCATTAGGATACGATCCGTTTGACCACCAAATGAAACAGTAGATGAACCATCCCGCTCAAAAGCATAAGTTGCAGGTTCAGTAATTGTCACCCCATCATCATCGCTGCAACTAACCAGAGCTATTAGTCCTAATGAAAATGATAGTATTTTGAGTTTTGTTTGTTTTTGCATTTTAATATCAATCTTATATTTGTGACAGCTAGCTATTTAGAATCATTCTAAACAATGCAAATTTGATACGGACTAGAAAACCCTGCAATAGCTAGTGATGGGGAATTTGAATATCACTAGAACTAGTGAGTTCCAAACTTTCTTTCTTAAAGCTTGGTTTCAGAAGTAGTTTTTAGCGATTTATTATGACACTACAAGAACGAATCAACCGATCAGAAACAAGAATTTTCAAAGCAGTCTTTCCAAACACCACCAATCATTATGATACACTCTTTGGCGGAACTGCTATGCATGCCATGGATGAGGTAGCATTTATTACTGCTACTCGATTCAGCCGGATGCGGATGGTCACCGTCAGCAGTAGCAAAATAGATTTTAAAAAGCCCATCCCTCACGGAACGATCATCGAGTTGGTTGGCCGGGTAATAGAAACAGGGAGGACCAGTTTGAAAGTTTCGGTCGAAATCTACATTGAAGAGATGTATGCCGACGGAAGAGACAAAGCGATTGAAGGTGAGTTTTCATTTGTGGCTATCAATAAAGATCGCAAACCCACTCCATTGCCCGTGTTTGATTAAGATTTAACAAGTCCTGATTCTAACGCGTAGACAATTAGTTCTGCTGGTGACTTAAGGTTTAGTTTCTTGAGTATGTTCTTCCGATGTGAATTGATGGTATGAACACTAACATGCAATTCGTCCGCAATTTGATTGGTCTTAAATCCTTTGGTTATCAGTCTCAATACGTCGAACTCGCGAGGAGATAGATTCGTTGGTTCGCAATCATCAGCATCTTCATTACCCACCACCAGGTCCAATACCGTATTGCAAAAGAATCGATTTCCACTTGCTACTGATTTTATAGCATTGGTGATTTCTTCCTCACTGCAATTCTTGGTAACAATTCCCTTTATCCCCATTGACAGTAGTCGCTGAACGGATTGCTTGTTCTGACTATTAGAGATAATTAAAAAGCTTGATGCTTCCTTTGATTTGATTTCCTCGATCTCTCCTATAAGAAAAGTATCATTATCTGAAACATCAAGTACCACAATATCTGGTTTCAATCTGCTTACCGACTCAGCAAGTTCTTTTGGTTCCTCTATCTGTGCGATCACATTGAAATCCACTAAATCATTAATAAGGGAAGCTATCCCCTGCCTGGTAAGAAACTGAAAATCGGCCAACAGAACTGAGCTTGTGCTTGATGCCATTATTTAGAATGATTCTAAACAAAAATAGTTCGGTAGCTTTGAATACACAAAAACCATAATTATGAAATCTAAAAGCTTAGCTGATTGTTAGATTTGTAAGACAATAAATAATTATGGAATACCGCATTGAACATGACACCATGGGCGAGGTGAAAGTGCCCGCTGATAAATATTGGGGAGCTCAAACCGAACGTTCCCGAAACAACTTCAAAATAGGTGGCGAAAAAAACCAAATGCCGAACGAGATCACCAAGGCATTTGCGATCCTAAAAAAATCAGCAGCAGAGGCAAATGCTGAACTTGGGGTTTTACCAAAAGAAAAGGCTGATTTGATCGCCAAAGTTTGTGACGAAATATCCGAAGGGAAACTCAATGATCAGTTTCCGTTGGTTGTTTGGCAAACAGGTTCAGGTACTCAGTCGAACATGAATTCAAATGAGGTCATTGCGAACCGGGCACATGTTATCAATGGAGGTTCACTCGAAGATGATTCTAAGACCATCCACCCCAATGATGATGTGAACAAAAGTCAAAGTTCCAATGACACGTTTCCTACTGCCATGCACATCGCTGGATACAAAATAATTGTTGAAAACACTATTCCTAAAGTGACCAAACTGAGGGATACTTTGAAGAAAAAATCTGACTCATTCCAGGATTGTGTGAAAATTGGCAGAACGCATTTTATGGACGCAACGCCTTTAAGCCTTGGTCAGGAATTCTCGGGATATGTCTCTCAACTTGATCACGGACTCAAAGCACTAAACAACACACTTGATCATTTGTCAGAATTAGCCCTTGGGGGAACGGCTGTGGGTACAGGGTTGAATACACCAGAAGGATATGCGGATCTTGTGGCAGAAAAAATTGCCAAGTATTCCGGGATGCCCATGCGTTCTGCCGAAAATAAGTTCGAGGCTTTAGCTGCTCACGATGCGATCGTTGAGTCGCACGGGGCCTTGAAGCAACTAGCTGTAAGCTTGATGAAGATCGGCAATGATATTCGGATGCTTTGTTCTGGCCCAAGAAGCGGAATCGGCGAGATCATCATTCCGGAGAATGAACCAGGATCATCAATTATGCCGGGTAAAGTAAACCCAACTCAATGCGAAGCGCTGACCATGGTGTGTGCCCAGGTAATTGGTAACGATGTTGCAGTCTCCGCTGGAGGCATGACAGGCCATTTCGAATTGAATGTTTTTAAACCTATGATGGTGTTCAATTTGCTTAATTCAGCCCGTTTAATCGGTGATGCATGTGAATCTTTCAATGATAATTGTGCGATTGGAATTGAGCCAAATCACCCGGTAATCAAGGAAAAATTAGAGAATTCGTTAATGCTTGTAACTGCTCTAAACACCCACATAGGGTATGAAAATGCGGCCAAAATCGCTAAAAAAGCACATAAAGAAGGTACTACCCTACGTGAGGCAGCCATTGAACTTGGGCTTGTTACGGGTGAACAATTCTCAGAATGGGTCAAACCAGAAGACATGATAGGTTCACTGAAAAAATGATTTCAGGCTTATTTCTAGACTTTTTTGTACTTTAGTGGTATAAAAAATTGCTTTTTAAATCAATTTCAGAAGAAAATGAAAAAAATAATTACCCTCACCGCACTGGCACTTTGCTTCACATTTGCCTATGATGTCTCTGCTCAGATGAGCAAGGCTGAAGCAAAAGAATGGAAAAAAAGAGCTAAAGCTTTGGTAAAGAATCCTGAACAGTACAAGCAATTGCTTGATGAAAACAAGTCCCTCAAAGGACAAGTGACCAGCTTGCGTACAGAGTTAGGAAATGTTGATGATAGAATAGCTGAAAAAGACGAGCAAATCCTATCCTATCAATCTCAGGTTTCTGATCTTAGAAATGAACTTACAAGGGTTCAATCTCAAGCTCAATCACAACCTGTCTCTAACGAACCTGCTTCTAACATTGATGAATCAAGAGGTGTTGTATTCAAAGTTCAGATTGGAGCTTTCACACAAAAAGATCTGAGTAAGTACAAAGACAACGCAAGGAACTTTTCTGAAGAGGAAGAAGGTGGTGTGAGAAGGTATACCATCGGTGTATTCAGAGAATACTGGGATGCTGATACGTTCAAGAAGTACTTAAGAGAAATGGGTGTGAAAGATGCGTGGGTTGTTTCTTACAGGGACGGCCAGCGAGTACCTATTAAAGACGTACTAGAAGGAGTATCTAAGTCGTAAGACCAACTTAAGAATTTCAAGCCCCATCCCGAACCTTCGGGATGGGGTTTTTTGTTTATTACTTTTGCACCTCCATGATCCAGTACAAAACAAAAAAAGAAATTGAGCTGATGCGTGAAAGCGCACAAATCGTGTCCAAAACTTTGGGGTTGATGGCAGCCAAGATCGGTGAAGGCGTCAATCTATTGGATCTGGATAAACTGGCCGATGAGTTTATCCGAGACCATCAGGCTGTTCCAGGCTTTTTGGGGTTGTACGATTACCCTAAATCGATCATCACCTCAGTTAACGAGCAAGTCGTTCATGGAATCCCAACCGATAGAGAATTAAAAAGTGGTGATATTGTTGGCGTAGACATTGGGGTTCTCAAAAATGGATTTTACGGAGATCATGCCTACACCTTTGCTGTTGGAGAAGTTGATCCGAAAGTGGCCCAACTCTTACGGGTAACAAAAGAATGCCTGGATCTTGGGATCGAACAACTAGTAGAAGGAAACAGGATTGGAGATGTGAGTTTCGCTGTTCAACAACACGCTGAAAAACATGGGTATGGTGTTGTCCGGGAATTGGTTGGGCATGGACTTGGAAGAAAAATGCATGAATCGCCTGAAGTGCCAAACTTTGGAAAAAGAGGAAGAGGGAGCAAGATAAAAGAGGGACTTGTAGTAGCAATCGAACCAATGATTAACATGGGAACGAGGCGAGTACTACAACTGAAAGATGGGTGGACGATAGTGACTGCAGACAAACAACCTTCTGCTCATTTTGAACATGATGTTGCTGTGGTCAACGGAAAGCCAGAAGTCCTTTCCACATTTGAATTCATTGAAGAGGAATTACAAAAACAGAATTCCTTGTTAGTTTAATTCTTTGCCCGAGTAATGGCAAATCAGAGTCAAAACAAGTCTAACAGCATCATGGTTAAATTCTTGGTGTGGAGGTTGAAATACATCAGTGATAATAATTTCTTACTTATTGCTGCTGGATTTATTGGACTTTTTTCAGGATTAGCAGCTGTTCTTCTAAAGAGCGTAGTTCACTTCATCATAGACTATCTCGATGTAAATCGATCACTTTTTGGATTTAATTATACATACCTCATATTTCCGCTTTTAGGAATTCTGCTTACCTCCATTGTTGCTAAGTATCTTTTCAAGGAAAATCTAGGTCATGGAATAACCCAAATTCTTTATGCGATCTCCAAAAACTCTAGCATCATAAGGAGAACAAGGATGTACTCCCGAATGGTGACTAGCGCTATTACAGTTGGGCTTGGAGGATCTGTAGGTCTTGAGGCACCAATAGTGGTAACTGGGTCTGCTATAGGCTCCAACATGGCGAGACTATTTCATTTCAGTTACAAAAAAAGAACCCTGTTGCTGGGTTGTGGAGCTGCCGGAGCTATTTCTGCCATCTTCAATTCTCCAGTTACCGGAGTAATATTCGCCATGGAAGTAATCCTGACTGAAGTTAAAATCAACCGATTCATTCCTCTTTTGATGGCTTCTGTATGTGGGCAATTGGTTTCAATTGTGCTATTAGGTGACGACATTCTATTCTCATTCAAGCTTATCGATCCTTTTATAGCAATCGATACTGGATACTATTTGTTGTTTGGAGCATTATGTGGAATAATTTCACTGTACTTCACACGAATGATATATTTCTTTGAAGGATCCATCCAACAACTGAGAAATGACTTTGGACGTGCTTTTATTGGTGGAATCTCATTGGCGCTTATCATACTTCTTTTTCCACCAATCTATGGCGAAGGCTATGAAACGATTAAAAGCTTACTAAGTGGAGAGACAGCAAACATTCTTTTTGGCAACTTCTTAAGTTCACTATCTCAAAATCAAGCTTCGATCATCCTGTTTATGTTCCTAGTTCTGTTGGTAAAACCCATTGCTACGGCACTAACGATAGGAGCTGGTGGAAGCGGAGGAATTTTTGCTCCATCGTTGTTTATGGGTGGTCTTTCCGGATACATTTTTAGTTCTTCTACAAACACTATATTCGGAACATCATTAAGTACTAGCAATTTTACTTTGGTAGGTATGTGCGGCGTGATGAGTGGAGTGTTACATGCACCTTTGACAGCCATTTTCTTAATAGCAGAAATAACCAGCGGTTATATGCTCTTTGTTCCTCTAATGTTAGTGTCAGCAATCTCATATTCCACCATTTCTTATTTTGAAAAATACAGTATCTACACCAAGCGATTGATTGAGACTGGTGACCTCATTCAGTACGACAAAGATCAGATCGTTCTGAGTCTCATTGATTTGAAAAAAATCATAGAAAAAGACCTTCTAACAATACGACCAGATGAATCACTTAATGATCTGGTAATGCTTGTGAAAAAAAGCAAGCGAAACATCTTTCCCGTTGTAAATGAAGAAAATCAGTTAGAAGGAATTGTGACCTTGGATGACATACGAGAAATGATGTTTGACGAAGAATCAAGAGAGAATGTAATTATTCAGACAATTATGCAAAAGCCTCCTGCAAGTGTGTCTACCCAAGAAAAAATGCAATCTGTAATGAATAAATTTGAGGTAACACAGGCTTGGAATCTACCTGTAATTGATGAGGACCAGTATGTTGGATTTATCTCGAAATCCAGAATTTTCAATGCTTACAGGAAAAAACTCATCAGACAAACAGCCGAATAGGATAATTCCATAATCTTCTGATTATCAATGCTTTAAATAGACTTGTTTATAGTTATCAACAAAATAGAAAAAGATCGATTTTCTTGTAAGTATTTGAAAATCAAGCGAATAGCGTATCATCAATTGTAAATGTGGATAACTTTCTTAAATTGTTGATAAAAGCCTAGTCTGTATACAAATACACCAAACTAACCTTAACTCATAGATGCATTTGAATCCCATAATGTCTTTCAAATCACGAAATCCATTTAAAAGCTCACAATTCAGAATATGTTATCGTTGATCTGGATATTCCTTTTAATTCGAACAACCGATCTTAAAATAGTCCAATTACCGCTCATCCTCATATGTATTCTCCGAATAACTCAATTCTATTAAATTCGTACCAATTTCCAATGAAGAAGCTTTTATTTCTACTCTTAATTGTTACTTGTTTAAGTGCTAGTTCTCAGCAAGTTGAAACTGTGAATTTTTCGCAATTGCAGGAAAAGATATTGTATGCGGATGCACCTCTGACTGTGTTTAATTTCTGGGCTACCTGGTGCGGACCATGTGTGAAAGAGATGCCACATTTTGATGAACTTGATTCTGAAAATAGTGATATCAAAGTCTATTTCATTAGCCTTGATTTCAAGCAGGATTACGATCGGGTAGAAAAGTTCTTAGAAAAAAGAAAGCTGAATTCTGAAGTACTCTATTTGGATGAAAAAGATCCTGACAGTTACATGCGAAAAGTAAGTGACAATTGGAGTGGAGCAATCCCTGCAACACTGTTTGTTACTGATCTTGGTAAAACCTTTTTCCATGAAAAAGCTTTTACTAAAGAAGAGCTTCAGAAGACAGTTGAAAAATATTTGAATTAACCTCTTTATGTCTGAAACCATGAAAAAAACCTTTATCCTTTTAACCGGAATGCTCGTAGTAGTTGCGGTGCTATTCCTTAATGCAAAAGAACCAACACCTGGATATGGAGTTGGTGATTATGCAACAGATTTTAAGCTCCCAAACATCGATGGTAAAGATGTTTCTTTGGCGGATTATAGTGATGCAAAAGGCTTCATTGTGATTTTCACTTGTAACACATGTCCGTATGCACAAGCATACGAATCCAGAATTATCGATCTCGACAAGAAGTTCGCTAGTCAAGGGTTTCCGGTTATCGCGATCAACCCGAATGATCTTTCGCAACAGCCTGATGACAGTATGGAAAAAATGAAAACAAGAGCTGCGGAAAAAGGCTACACCTTCCCGTATCTTAGAGATGATAGTCAAGATGTAACACGTGCTTATGGTGCTACCAAAACTCCACATGTCTACCTTTTAAACAAAGAGGCATCAAATAAATACAAAGTAGAATTTATTGGAGCGATAGATGACAGTCCAAGAGATGCGAGTGATGTATCAGAGCGTTACGTTGAAGCCGCAATTGATGCCTTGATGAAAGGTGAAAAGCCAAGCGTCACAGAAAAGAGAGCAATTGGTTGTACCATTAAATGGAAAAGCTGATCAATCGGAATAGAAAAAATAAAAGCCTCACATTTGATGTGAGGCTTTTTTGTTTGAATCAACACTTATGCTCAATGAGCATATAACTTTTCTTTGTGTTTTTTCAATTGCCTTCTTAAACCTTCCACAGCATCATCAACGCCTGCTTCAAACGATCGGGCTTGCTCTTTCGCAAAAAATTGGTTGCCCGGCGAATTCAGTTTGATCTCAACTACTTTATTCTCACGATTACCATCATTTTCCACTTTCAAAAAAACCTCTCCATCAATTACTCTATCGTAATAGGTTTCGAGTTTATCTACCTTTCTTTGAATAAAATCAAGCAGTTTGTAATCTGCGTCGAAGTGGATAGAATGCATTTGTAACTTCATCTTGTCACGGTTTATAGGTTGAACATTATGCTTTTGGATGTGCCTGATCAAAGGCAGTCTTCAGCTTTTCAATTGAATTATGGGTGTAGACCTGTGTTGCTGCCAAACTGGTGTGACCCAACAAATCTTTAACTGCATTTAAATCTGCACCCTTATTTAATAAATGTGTTGCAAAGGAGTGTCTCAGAACATGAGGGCTCTTTTTACTCAATGTCGTAAAAGCCTGAAGGTAGCTCTTTACCTTCCTTTGTATGAACATAGGATACACCTTCTTGCCCCCATCTGTAAGTATCAAAAACTCACTGTTCATACCTTCCTCCTTCTTTAATTTCTTGTAACGCTCTGCTAATAATATTAACGCTTTGGGAACCGGAATGATTCGTTCTTTATTCCTTTTTCCAAGAACTTTTAATGTGTTGTTGTGACTACTCAAATCGGAGTCTTTTAAGCCGGTCAATTCAGAAAGACGCATGCCAGTTGCGTAGAAAAGTTCAAGTAGTAGCTGGTCCCTTTTCCCAGTAAAATCATCTCTAAATTCAACCTTATCAAGCAATGTTGATATCTCTTCTTCCTTAACAAATGATGGTAGGTTCTTGGCCGTTTTTAATGGCTTTAGTTTAGACGCCGGATTTATCTCAACGTATTCCCGAGAAAGCAAAAACTTGTACAATGATTTTAATGTGGCAATTTTTCGATTTGCTGACCGAGGAGAAAGATTTGTCTCCATTAATGAAACTATCCAACCCCGAAGATGAGTGTGATTTGCATCAGCAACTTCTGCTATCTCAAATTCAGACTGCAGAAACTCTTGAAATTGTTCTAAATCCTTTCTGTATGCCTCAATAGTGTGAGGGCTATAGCGTTTTTCGAAGGAAAGGTATTTGAAGAAGGATTCGATCATAAGTAGTCTAATCCCAAGCACTATGGGATTAATACTAACTTATAAAAATCTTAGGTGAAGAGGAAGAGAGAAGGCTTATTTATTTTCAGCGTCTCTAAGACCTTGAATGTACTTAGCCTTGATGATCTCGTGACGTCTTTTTACTGAAGGTTTTGTGAAGTGAGTTCTAGATCTAAGCTCTCGCAAAACTCCGGTTTTTTCGAATTTCTTCTTGAAACGCTTCAGCGCTCTATCAACAGACTCGTTTTCTTTAACGTTTATAATTAACATTTCGAATTTTTTAAAGGACCGCAAATATAGAAGTTAAAATGCAGCAATACAATCATTAAGCAAGTAAGCTTCGAGAAATTACAATTTTTTGGATTTCTGAAGTTCCTTCACCAATGGTACACAATTTAGCATCCCTGT
>JANQST010000066.1 GCA_028279155.1 Cyclobacteriaceae bacterium | reverse complement strand
TACATAGCGCAGGTACTGATCTTCCACCTCGTTTGTTTCTTCATTGATACTTCCATGAAGCACAAAAAGTGTGGTTTTATCAGGCATTTTTAATTTCCCTGATTTTACTTCCTCTTCTCGGATATCGAATCGTTCCTGGAAGCTTTTACCAGCTGCTTTCAATTCCCGCCCCCTTTCCATGAATGGATCCAAATCTTTGTGGTATGCTGCAGCCTGAAACCCATCCTGGTTCGGATTATCTGCCAAGCAGATGTAATGGTTGGTTCCTTTTCTTAAAACAGTGAGCTTTCCTTCTGTATCATAACCATAGACCATGGCCTGGTCCCGAAATTTTTCCGGCGCAGCTAAAACTGCAGTTTTAATTTGCCATTCGTTCGATTGCTTTTTTTGTCCGTAGGAATTCCAGACGCATAGGACTGAAAGTAAAAGAATTGAGAGTTTCATATGTATTTCATTTTAGGTTTTCAAAGACTTGGAAACCTATACGTGATAGCAGAAAGATCACTTTTAAAGAATCTATTAAGCGAAGTGGCTAAAAGTTCATCCGAAAGAAATGATGGGTAGACCGTTTAAGTTCAAATGGAGTTATCAATAAAATTTCTAAGATTTTCCTGGTAGGTTCTACTGGCTTTTAGCTTCTTACCATTTTTCATAGTAAGGAAAAATTCCTTGTTCATGTGGGGTTCAATTTCCCGTACATCCGCGACATTAATGATAGTAGAGCGGTGAATCCTTGTGAATTTTTTAGGATCCAATTTTTTCTCCAGCTCCGTCATGGAATCATTAATCAGATAGAATTTTTGATCGGTGAAAACTTTTACATAATCTCCATATGCCTCGAACCAACAGATATCATCAATCTGGATGATTAAAAGTTTCAACGTTGCTTTCACAGCTAGACGTTCGAGATATTGACCTTCAGATTTACCTGTCTTCATTTCATTTAGTCCTATCCAGTCAACCAATGAAAATGCCCCAACAAGAATCCAATATACGAGTAGATCGATATGAAATCCTTGAAGTAAAACAAGGATGGTCTCATAAAAAGAAGTTTCATCAACGAATAGATTCCACAGCACATACTTAAGAAATCCGTCGATAATTAAATGAACAAATGCTACAGCAATACTTAACCCAAGATGAATCATTAGAAACCCTCGCGTGGATCGATCGATGATAGAAAACTTTTTATAAATGGAATAAATGAAGGGTGTGAAAAATGCCCAAACCAGCCATCCAATAGCAAAGATGATGTTCTGAACCCAAACCATTCTTTTGGGAATATTTTCAAGGCCCTCTTCGATAACCATCGCCGTGGAAATGAACATCCACAGTAGGATCGCAGATATGAGAATGTACTTAAGCTTGATTCTTGGCATTGGCGAAAAGAAATGAGTCCTGATTATCGCTTTAAGGCAAATGTAAATTATGATAAAAGCGAGACCTCCACAATTCTACAAGACGATGAATGTGGAGGCCAATCAGAAAGTATGTTTCGCCGATATGTTGGAGAGAGCCTCCTAACTCAAAAAGCTACTCTTTTAAAATCATGATACCCCACATCTCCTCATCAGTTGGAGGCCTGGAGTTCCAATCCCCATATGAATGTGAGCCGTCCGTTCTATAAATGACGCGATAAGTTCCTTTCTTCAAAAAGATGCGATCGTTGAATTCTCTATTCTTGGATGCGCCACCTGCCCAGTCAGAATCCCGATATTCCATTTCCCAGATGGTTCTTCCGGATTCATCCTTGATGTATCCATAGTCATACATGTCGCCACCTGACCCTTCGCCAAGCGCTAGGATTCTTACATCCATGTCTTGATCTATAGTGAAGGATTCCCGGATGTATTCGTCATCCCGAACCATTAAAATCTCAACCAGCGAATTTTTGTTGACAAAATCTCTTGGGTCAAAAGAAGTCACATTTCTAACATCGCTATCATCAGTAGCCCACAAGGTAATTCCCCACATTTCTTCCTCATGCGGTCGAGCGCTATTCCAATCATTGTAGGAGTGCGAATCGTCAGTGGCATAGTAGACGATGTAATCTCCTTTTGGAAGGTTGATGACTTCTGATATTTTTCGATTCTTTCTGGCGCCCCCGGCATGATCGGTTCTGCTTTCTCGCATCCTCCATACCTTTTCCCTGGAATTCGCATCCATGATCCAACCGTAATCTGCCATACCGTCTCCAGCACCTTCTCCCAGGCACAGAATTCGTATATCCATCTCTCGGGAAAGTGTAATTCCTTGAGAAACCAACTCGTCATCTCGAACCCTTGTAAGATCTACCAGGGGTTTCAATGTTTTTGGCTCTCTGAAAGCGACAACATTGTCTCTATCGTTTTCATTTGCTGGCCAGATTGTGGCTCCCCAGAACGAAGGGTCATCCGGTGGAAGTGCATTCCACTTTTCGTATGAATGAGAATCATCCGAGGCATAACTTGCTATGTAATCTCCGGCATCCAGTGTTATTACCTCATCAAATACAATATTTTTCTTAGCTCCACCAGCAAAATCTGTGTTGTCGTACTCCATTTCGAATACGGGCTCCCTTGTACGTGCATTATAGATCCACAAATAATCAAACGTTTCGTCCTTATCTGCTTCACCGACTGAATAAATTCGAAGGTCTGTTCGATCAGTGAGGCTGAACCCTTCTTTCAACGATTCATCATCACCAACACGATTAAATGAAATAATTGCGGATGCTGTTCTTTGCTCCAGAAGTTCGTCCAGATCCACTCTTTTAAGTTTGTCTGACGAAACTCTAATGTAAAAATCCTCCGAATAGCCACTTCGGTATTTCCTTCTGTCTCGCGAATCAAAAATCTTATTTATAACATCATCGAAGTTTCGAACCGCCCAAGTATTTCCCCAATCGTTCCAATCATTTCCATTGCTATGAGCCGCTGCGAAATACAGCTCGTAGTTTCCTTTTTTTAGATCCAAATCCAGGCTAAAATCGAGCTGACCACTGGAATCTCTGTAGTCACTGTCCTTAAACTCGTCGAACAGATGCCATACGGCTTCACGGGTCTCAGAATCGATGATCCAACCGTAATACACAATGGCTCTCCAATCCTCATAAAATACGGATCCGGTTCCCTCGATTTCTACTTTGCTATCGGCATTTAAGTAAAATCCAGCACTTGATACCTCTTCGGGATAGAGATCGTCAAGGACAATTGATTGTGCAGATATGCTAAGACATATAAATGCTGCGATTGTAAACAAGAATGGTTTCATCACTTAAGGTTTTCGTTCATCAATCATTCATCAACTATTGTGCCTTACCGAAAAAAATGGGATTAGGCATTCTAAACGCATTTTAGCCAGAATTAAAGAATCCGAAATCGAACACTATTTCTGGAAAAAACGGACAGTAGAATGTAATAAAATTTCAGTGTCAGGAGTCCCGTTTCATCAGCTTTTCAAAGAAGTGGATCAGCTCTAATTTTCCTTTTTCCTTTACATCGAGTCTGCTCAGAATTGCAAATGCCTGATCGTAATAGCTATTCATTTTGGCTTGCGTCAACTCATAAATTCCTAATTCCTGGTAAATACGTTTTACGGCGTCCACTTTCTCAGAAACATCAAAATCTTTCTTATTGAGCCAATTGGTTAGCTCAGCCTTTTGTGATTCGTTTGCTAATTCCAGTGCTTTAATCAGCAAGTACGTTTTTTTATTTGAGACGATATCACCACCTACTTGCTTACCAAATTTTTTCTGATCACCATAGACGTCCAAAAGGTCATCCATCAACTGGAAACCAATTCCCGCCTTTTCTCCAACTTGCTGCAATTGAGATTGCTCGTCCTCATTCATGCCCGCCAGCAATCCGCCATATTCAAGGCTGAAACCTAGTAGCACGGCTGTTTTCAATCGAATCATTTCGATATACTGGTCTTCATTTACAGATTCCTCTTTTTCGAAATTCATATCCATCTGTTGACCTTCACAGACTTCAACCGCACACGTATTGAATTTCTTCAAAGCGGATGGTAAAAGGGCTGAATCTGTCTTAAGCAGTTGATCGTAGGCTTTCACCATCATGGTATCGCCGCTCAAGATGGCAACCGTACTATCCCATTTTTCATGAACCGTTGGTTTCCCTCTTCGCAAAGGTGCCTCATCCATAATATCATCATGCATTAAAGTGAAATTATGAAACACTTCCACTGTCAGTGCTTGCTCTAGAACGGCTTCTGGGTCTTCCTTTTTCAAATTATAACCAAGCAGAACCAACATGGGTCGAAGACGTTTCCCGCCCAGAGTAAGGATGTAACGGATAGGGTCATACAAGTTTTGCGGATTCGACCCCAATGAAATTTTTTGAAGTTGTCCCTCTAATTGTTGCAGCAATTCTTTCATTCGGGTGCAAGATATTCAGAATCCATATTTCGAATAGAATTTTAATTCCTTCTGATATGCCTAAGGAAATGAAGATGTTGTTTTAAGAACAGCTTTGACAGAGAAGGTTGAATCAAAACTTAAGTTATCAGGCAAGCAAGTTTTCTAAGAAGTCCCCGATGAAATAGGATAGTGTAGCTGCTGCCCCTCCCAAGATTAGGGTTTCTAAAATGCTTCTAATCCTCGAAGTGTCTGTTACTGCACTTTTTAAGAAACCTATGGCAATGAAACACAAAGCAGTTAAAATTGATGATATAAAAAACAGGTTTTTGTCAAGCGGGTTTAGATAATCTATCACATAGATCAGTAGCGGCACCATTCCAAATAAGGCAAATGATAGAAATGTGACACCTCCCATCGCCAGTGGTGACTTGGTTTCTTCTGCCATTTCTAATTCTTCCTTCATCATCACGTCAACCCATCGGTCTTTATCGGCAGTAATGGTATCAACTACTTGCTCTAATAGCTCTCCTGAGAATCCTTTGGCTTCATAAATTTCCCGAATCTCTTCTCGTTCCTTCTCCGGGAGATTGTCAACTTCCCAATACTCAATTGCCTTGTGTTTTTCATACTTCTGCTTTTCGGATTTGGTAGACAAAAAACTACCTACAGACATTGCGAATCCATCCGCAATCAGGTTCGCGAATCCAAGAATAATGATGATCGAACTTTCAAGTCCAGCACCAGCAGAACCGGCTACAACAGCAAACGTGGTGACGCTACCATCAATTCCTCCATAAACAAATTCACCCAGGTAATCCTGAAATTTTTTGAAGATGCTTTTTTCACCATGGATGTGATCCTCAGCATGCGTATGATGATGAACGTTCATAGCGGAAAACTACGTGTATAGGAATTAAGACTCAATTCAAATTAGTGCCTAATAAATTTTACACCGTTTTGGTCAGGCCTCACCTTCGGTCATATTCAGGTTGAGTTTTGCCTCACTATTCATGATCTCATTTTGATGATCAATGGATTCCTGGTGCACGGCTTTTAAGTAGCGGATCATGAATTTTTTCGACAATCCCTGGAGTTCACCATTTTCAGTTGCTTTCTCAATGATTTCTTCCCATCGTTTCGTTTGTAAAATTGTCACACCTTTTTCCTTCTTCACCAAGCCAATATTTTCCGCCACTTTCATCCGTTCTCCAAGAAGTTTTAATAAGTCATCGTCAATAATATCAATTTGCTGCCGCAGCATTTCAAGCTGTGAATTAAGTTCCTGATCGGGAACCGCTGGTTGTCGCACGATCAACTTATCCAATATTTCCTCAAGCGCCGCAGGTGTCACCTGTTGCTTCTTGTCACTTAGTGCTACTTCGGGATTGATATGGGATTCCAACATCAGGCCTTCAAAATCAAGATCCAATGCCTGCTGAGATACTTCCTGAAGTAAGTCTCTTGAGCCTGTGATGTGACTTGGGTCACAAACCATCGGTATTTCCGGGAATCTTCGTTTCATCTCAACCGCGAGCTGCCATTTGGGCTCATTACGATAGACACTTTTTCCATGCTGAGCGAATCCCCGATGGATCATGCAAAGTTTTGTAATCCCTGCCTTGTTCAATCGTTCCAAAGCACCCGTCCACAACTCCAGGTCCGCGTTGATAGGGTTTTTCACAAAAACTGTCGCGTTGGTCCCCTTAAGTGCATCTGCAATTTCCTGAACAGAAAAGGGGTTGACAGTTGTTCGAGCACCGATCCACAAAATGTCTATTTGCTGCTTCAGTGCTTCGAAAACATGGTTGAAATTGGCTACCTCAACAGAAACTGGGAGCCCCGTATTATTCCTGGCTTTTATTAGCCATTCCAGCCCCTTAGCTCCAACACCTTCAAAATTGTTAGGCCTGGTTCTTGGCTTCCAAATACCTGCGCGCAGGATATCTACCTTCCCGGTTTTGGCTATTGCTTCACAAGTAGAGAGCAGTTGTTCTTCCGATTCAGCACTACAGGGTCCGGATACTATAACAGGACGCTTTTTCTTAAATATGTCAATCGCTTCGATCTTCATTTCTTCTAATTTAATTCATCAATTCTATTAAGTACTTCTTTGAACACTTTCGGATCGCTACACAGTGAGAATCGAATGTACTGATCACCTTCGTTCCCAAAGATCATTCCTGGTGGGACAAACAAGGAGTATTCGTTCAATAATTTGTCCGCAAATTGCTCTCCACTGGTTTCCCCATTAGGTATTCTCGCCCATACGAACATTCCTACCTGGTCTTTTCGGTATTCACAACCTAGCTTATCAGCAATTTGGTAAACAAGGGCACGCCGTTTATTGTATTTCTCGTTAACAGAATCATACCAGGATTGTTCGAGTTTAAGGGCTTCTATAGTCGCATACATTACCGGTTTGAACATCCCTGAGTCCATGTTGCTTTTAAAAATCAATACCTTTTCAATCAGTGCTGCATTCCCGTTCAACGAGCCAATACGCCAGCCCGACATGTTGTGAGATTTACTCAGGCTGTTTAGCTCTAGCACAAGTTCATCTTGTCTTTTTCCATCAAGAATACTAACTGGCTTATTCGTCATCGTGAAGCTATATGGGTTGTCGTTGACCAAAATGATTCCGTGTTTATCACAGAAACTTCTGATTTTTTGAAATTCTTCAGGTGTTGCAGAAGTACCCGTAGGCATATGAGGATAAT
>JANQST010000042.1 GCA_028279155.1 Cyclobacteriaceae bacterium | reverse complement strand
ATCCACCTAATGCCTCAACATGGGATCTTTGAAGGTTTCTTCTGAATACATCTATGTCTTGCCTGGCTGTTAGTTCAGACCAAAGCCCTGACCGCAGCTCTCGCAACATGGTTGTTAAGGTATAGGCGCTTGCACCATTGAAGGCCTCATTTTCAATCATCCGGGTGAGACGATCCGTTCTCAGCAGGAAGTTGAGTTGCCTTACCTGCATTCCTCGTACCTGATCCACCACTCCTGAAGGCCCTATGTTTTCAATGATGGATTTTTGCAACAACCACTCAGGTGTTGAAAATACATTTTGATTCAAGAATCGCATGGCTCGAACCTGCTCGCCTCTTGCCAGGTGCGTATAGGTCGAGCCGGGCTGATCTGTAGTTTTAAACTTCTCATATACACCACCAATATTACCCACCACATGACCCGAATAATTGGACCATACACGGATAAGTTCTCCATATAACTCTTCCAGATCCTCATATCCTTCTCCATCTGTTGCAGTCCATTTTGCCAGATTTGGAGCGACAATTTTTAAGTTGGCCAACCCATAGGTGCTGGCTAAAACAGGATCGTCACCAACACATTCCGTTTGAGAGCTGGGGTCATATCGATTGTTACCACCAAATAAATACATTGGATCACCATCTTTTTCGTTTATCCAGCTATTCAATGTTTCTTTCTCGGCTTCCGGTGAATCTGCTCCAGGAATGTACCGATATCCCCAATTGATGGCATAATTGTCATATGGTCCCAACATGCGAACCCACCGCACGCCTTCATCTCCTGGTTGAGCAACATAATTGTAGCGGGTATAATCCATAATCGTTGATGCCAACCCCCATTTTTGCGTGAAGCTTGCAGAGCGTAAGGAATCTGTAGGATAGGAATAGCTAGCTTTCATGTTGTGCGGCAACCCAATCGCATGTCCAACTTCATGAGAAATTACGCGTCTTATCATCTCACCGATTTCAGCCTCCGAGGTATTAAGCGTTCTTGCTCCTGGGTTTGCTGCTCCAGTTTCCAGCATATACCTGTTTCTATAGGATCTTAAATGGTTATGATACCAAATGATATCACTTTCGATGATTTCCCCGGACCTGGGATCCGTGACCCTTGGCCCTGTTGCATTTCTTGTTGTAGAGGCCACATATCTCACCGTTGAATAGCGAGCATCTTCCGGGCTCCAATCAGGATCTTCTTCTTTGGTTGGTGCCTCCCGCGCAAGGATGGCATTCTTAAATCCGGCAGCCTCAAAAGCTACCTGCCAATCTTCAACAGCTGCGATAAAATAAGGTACCCATTTTTTCGGAGTAGCCGGGTCCAGGTAATACACGATTGGTTTTTCAGGTTCAACCAATTCTCCCCTGGCATATGCTTCTTTATCTTTTGGTATCAGCTTCCACCTTGCGATGTACCTCTTCTCGTCAGCCTTTAGCGCTTCCGAACCATAGTCTACCTGTCGAATCGTAAACCATCCAACGCGCTTATCAAACAACCTTGACTGCATCGGTTTTTCCGGAAGCAGGTACATGGACTGACTCATCTCCAATGAAATTGTTCCTGTTCGAGAATTTCGAGGAGGTTCACTTGCAGCAAATGTCATATCGTGACGAACTTCCACATTTTGCGGATAGCTAGAAATACGATTGATAAAGCTTCTTTTTTTATCCAGGCTTTTCACCCCATGTCGTTTTCTAACCCATTCCGGTAAGCCGCTAATGGCCTTTACGTCCGACAAAAACAAATCAGTTACCTCAATTAGCAGTGCAGTAGAGTCAGGATTAAAGGCCTGAACCTTAAAAGATGATATGATTGGCTCGTAGTTGTTGTATCGTACCGAAGTATAGATCGGCAAAGTATCACTTGCAACATTGTTAAAAGAAACAGACTTCAAGTGAACATTATTCCGAATACGTGTCCATCGAACGATCTGCTCATTCGTTTTGGTTCCGGCATTTACAAAACCACCACCTACTCCTTCCGCAACTTTAGAAATTCTACTCACCCATAGCAAGTCTTTGTCAAGCATTGCAAAAGGAATTTCGTAATAGAATTTCTCATCATCCCGATGAACCGTGAATAGGCCATCATCAGAAATTGTTGTTGAGGTCACTACATCATCATAATCCTTTATCGAGCCCTTCTTATCTCCTTTATCCGAAGGTTGTGAAAGGCCTAATAGAGGAGTAAGAAAAAGAGCAAACACTGCTATTAGCGGGGAGTAACTTTTTGAGTTCATCATCAGCATAGATTGGTTTTAAATCAAATTAAAAACAATAGGACTATAAACCTGCTAAATGCAGCTACCGCTCATCATATTTTTAATTACTATAAAAATAGTTGTATAATTATTTTTATAGTTATAGTTTTACGGCCATGAAGGAATTGACCAAAGCAGAGGAGCAACTAATGCATTATCTCTGGGAACTAAAAAAAGCATATCTCAAAGACATTGTTGAGATGTACCCGGAACCTCGACCAGCATATACCACGATATCAACTGTTGTGAATGTGTTGGTAAAAAAAGGGTTTGTTAAATACGAAACGTTCGGAAAAGTGCGTGAGTACAGCCCCATTCTCTCCAAGGAAAAATATACGAGACAGTCTTTCAATGGCTTGATGAACAATTTTTTCAACAACTCTACCAGGCAATTTGCCTCGTTCTTCACACAACAAAATGAACTTTCTGTTGAAGAACTAAAAGAAATTCGAGCGTTAATTGACGATCAGATAAGTAAACAAAAGAGCGATGGGAAATAGTGAGTTATTGATGTATTTGCTTAAGGTAATGACCATTCAGGGGGTGTTTTTCCTCTTGTACTACCTTTTTCTAAAAAATAAAACCACCTATGCTTTAAATAGAAGCTATTTGCTAGGCACGCTATTCATTGCTTTTGCCATTCCTTTCCTGGAAATCCCCATTTCAGAAAAATCAATCCCTAATATCACGCCTGAAGTAGAGGTGTTTGAGTGGGACAATGAAAGTATTATAGCTGATGAAACAACTCAAAGTGAAAGCTTCCAGGTTGATTCCATTAAAAAAATTGAATATGGTACCATTATACAATGGGTATACCTCGTGCTGGTATCTGCATTGATATTCAGGTCCATCTTTCATTTACTTATTCTTCAAAAACTCAAAAAACAAAGTGTATATGTAGAAAGAAAATGGTTTAGACTATTTAAAACAAGCCAGATTCATCCTTTCAGTTTTCTATCGAACATTTTTATTCCTCAAAAAATATTTGGGACAAATTCGTTTGATCAAATCCTGGAACATGAATGTGAGCATGTGAGGCAGCGACATTCAATTGATCGGTTGCTTATTGATTTCATGGTTGCTCTGTTTTGGTTCAATCCCTTCATGTATTTGTACCGAAGAGCACTCATCGAAATTCACGAATACCAGGCTGATGCGGCCGTGATCAAAAAATTTACGGATCCAATTGGATACCAGGAGGTTCTTTTCTCACAGCTGAAATCATCTCCGTATTCGGGTTTGGTGAGTCATTTCAATTTTTCAACGATTAAAAAAAGAATTGTCATGATAAACAAACAGAAAAATAAAAGTGCTGTATGGGTATACCTCCTTGCAGCCCCCGTTACCTTTTTTGTCATCCTTGCATTTGCAAACAAACAGCTGGAAGAACCAATCATCGTTCAGAAGGCTGAAACAGAAAAGGCTGAACAAGTGGAACCAGAATCAACCTCAGAAGAAGAAACTACAGAGACTGAGGAAGAAGAGGAAGTTCCTGAGACGATTGAAACTCCTGAGCTACAGCAAGACAGGTTTCTTCCATCGATACTACCCTTGAAGGATGCTAAGAATGCAAAAGTCACTTCAGGTTTTGGAAAGCGTAGAGATCCAATAGACAACAAAGTGAAGATGCACAAAGGTCTTGACTTGCGAACTCCGGTAGGATCGGTAGTCATTTCCACTGCTGATGGTGTAGTTCACCAGGCAGGCTACGATGATAAGTATGGTTATTTCGTTTTGATCGAGCATGGTGATCAATACATGACACGCTATTCTCAGCTTTCTGAGTTAAAAGTGAAGCGAGGAGACAAGGTGAAGCGTTCAGATGAAATAGCCTTGAGTGGAAACACCGGAAGGTCGACTGGTCCACATCTCCATTATGAAGTAATAGAAGTGGGTGCTGGTCATCAGGACCCAAGGAATTACATCAAAGATCACAAGCTTTCAGCGGCTGCATTACCTGAACCTTCTTCTGATGAAAGACTAAAAGAGGAAGAATTAATCGCGGCTGAGATGAAACTCGCAGAGGCAGAAGCAGTAGCCCGACACCAGGAAAGAGTGGAACTGGAGAAAGAGGCTCGAGCTATGGAAATGGAACGCAAGATTGTCGAGGAAGAAATGAGGGCCCTGGAGAAAGAACGAGAAATGGTAGAAACAGATCGTAGGATTGTCGAGAAAGAACGTGAACGAGCAGAAGCCGAAATGAGGGTTCTGGAAAGGCTACGCGTGAAGGAAGATCAGATGCTTAACAAAATGAGGACCAGGGAACGCCAGGCATTTCTTGATCCTGAACAAATGACTGATGATCCTATCTATATTCTAGATGGAGAAGAAATTGATCAAAAGGAAATTAACAACTTGAATTTTGATCTAATTGAAAGCGTTGAAGTATCTCGTGGTAAGGAAACCTTAAAAAAGTATGGATCAAAGGCTGAGGGCGGTGTTATTGAAATTGAGATAAAAAAGAACAAGGCAAAATCTAAGGAGAAGAAAGGCAAAGAAGAATAACTAGAATTAATCAGGGCACTGAAAGCCTTTCCAAATGATATTTCGCGCGCAAGCTAGTTAGCCGATGATAATTAGTAATTGATGGGTGCTGACGTTTTGGTAGACGTCAGCACTCATTTTCATGCATAGATGTACTCAAACAATCCCGTTAGAATCTCCGAGGCACCTATGTAAATTCCTACACCATAGGTCACATGCCTCACAGACAAATTCTGAATCGCGAAAGGCAATCCGCTGATATTGATCATGGTAAAACCTGCACCGATGATTAATGCGGCAGCTATAGTTAAGTACGGATTAGAAGCAACCAGCATAAGAAGCACGCCAGCTGCTAGAATGCCAAAGCTTGTACCAATCACTTTTTTCAAATTAGATTCCGATACACGCTTACTTATTAAAAAGCCTGCAACTGCACAGACACCAAGAATTCCAAATGAGATATAGTCACCATATTCTCCGATTGATGGATATTTAAAAGCAAAATGTTCCGGTAAGAACTCAACTAGAAAAGCTTTACCAACTCCCAAAAACAACCCGACAATTAAAATTGCCACATAAGACATAAAGGGTTGGCTTTGTACCCGATCATTTGCCATCAATTCCTGCTTCCTTTGAATCACTTCATCCGATGATACCCGATGGAACAAATATCCCGAGCCAGCGATCAAAATCCCTCCCACTACAAAAGTCAACGTGTCTCCAAAGAAGCTCACCAAACCAACTACGACAGGTTCGAGGGCATATAGCAGCTCTGTGACCAGGAAGAGGAAGCCCATGACAATCGGAAGTTTTTTAGGTGGGGCAAATGCCTCGATCATGGAGTTTGCCGGACTTACAAAAAGATTCATGCTGATCAACCACACTACGATCATAAACGGAAGGATCGACCGGACATCCATGATGTGGTGTGTACCAATTAGTGTAGCTACCACCATAAAGACCATCGCTGTGGCACCAATCCCGACCGTGAATATGATCAGGAATTTTCCATTCTTGCGCAGGATGTAATCAGATAACAAGCCGGCGAAAGGGGGAATAAGAATCAGCACAATGGCTTTGGCAATTATTAGAAAATCAACCAGATGTGTGATACCAATTTTTTCCATAAGAATCGGTTGGTATTCATGGTAGGCGATCCAGCTAATAACCACCGCCGCATTGAGTGCCGCCAGGCTGTACACCTCTTTCCACTTTAAGACATCTGTTTTTTGGGTAAGCATAGTATTTCGTATTTTATGCAATATACGAAACAGCCATGCGAGTCGGATGGGTCACCAAACCGACAAATGAACACTTGAGAAACTGCTACTTTGATCAGGCAGCACCTGCAAAGTCAACGATGTATTTGAATTTTGGTACAGTAAGTCGAAACTCCTGGTTTCGGTAAAACCGCACGGTACGATACCATGCATCTGTTGGGGAAGCAACATCAATTCTACCCCAACCTTTCCCTGCAGCAAATTCTTTTATTTCGTCCTTAAAATTTAACTCCCCATTCATTGTTCGACATTTGGGTACAGTATAGATCTCATCCAAAACACCATATTTTCCATTGCTGCAAATGGCTTTGGATTCTGTAAGTGTGGCCAGGGTAACGATCTCATTTGTGATGAAGTTTTTCACAACCAAGGTTTCGGCTAATTCATTGCAAATAAGGTTGTCAAGGAATTTTCGCGCCAGTCTATGTATTTGCACAGCATCTTCACCCAATTCCAGATAGAGTGATTCTACCAACTTTCGGGCTTGATCTAGTTCAAAGTGTTCGATTTCCTTTACCTGGACATTCATCTTACAATAAGATTTAATCACGTTAACCAAATTAGTCGTCCATACACTGATATTACTAATTTTCTAGATAGGTGCCTTTCAATATTAGATGCTTAATTTGGGTGCAGGTATCTAATAAAATGGCGACAGTCTCTAAAAATATCTTCCTACGGTAGTCTTTTGGTGATTTTTGGAGCAAAAACTGCGTAACTGAAGAGGAATGGTGTTCCCTACATATGGTATGAAGTCATTTATCTCGAAAGATAATCAGGTCCACCTGGCGATTTGGACGGGTTTAAGCATCCTTTTCAACATTCCTGTATTTAGGGAATTCGGGCCTCATTTGGCCTTATTGAACTTGTCCAGCTCACTCGCTTTCCTTCTTTGGATTGTTTTTTCTCACATGCTATGGGCACTCCCCGACCTGCTTTCCACACCTAAAAAACATCTACAATATTTCCTTAAAGTATTAGTAATCATGGCTGTAGCAGTGGCTATTAGTGCTTCAACAACCTCCTGGTTGCTGGAAGTACGAATTGAATCCGGGAAGGTGCTTCAGGAGGATTTTTGGAAATTTTGTCGTTGGATGGCATTCGAAGTAGTTATGCTCATCATTATCAGTTCGTTGATCAAATTCTCACTTGATTTTTTTAAACTAAAAGCGAAACAAACCGACATAGAGAATCAGAAGCTGGAAGTGGAGTTGAAATACCTCAAGCTTCAAATCAACCCGCATTTCCTGTTTAATACACTCAATAACTTGCTTCTTTTAACCAACAAAAAATCACCAAAAGCATCTGTCGTAGTAGAAAAGCTAGCCTATATGATGCGGTACCTCCTGGAAAAGGACAAAAAGGACAGTGTCCCGCTCGCCGTGGAAATTG
>JANQST010000038.1 GCA_028279155.1 Cyclobacteriaceae bacterium | reverse complement strand
GGATACCCTTTCCAATACGACTGACTTTACCTGGGCTAAAGATGAAAAAGTAGATTTCACATCCAATCAACCTTACAACGAAGAATTGAATGGAGGGGTGGATGGCGCGATTGGTACCGGATTCGCAACTTCAAGAGCCCTAACAGCAAGTTTTACTTTCAGGATTCGGTTCAAACAACGATACGCAACCAGGCCTGATTTTAAAATCACTTATGCTTCAAAATACCCCCAACTCTATGTCACGATTAAAAAAGGTTTTGGAGACGTGAATTATGATTTTTTAAGTGTGAGAGCGACGGATAACTTGAATCTGGGTCTATCGGGAAGTAGTACGTATATGGTTGAAGTGGGTAGTTTTTTGAGTTCTAGCTCAATGATCTTTGCAGATTTTAAACATTTCTCTGCCAACCAAACCAATCTAAGCCAGGTAGACAAGCAGTACAAATTTGAGCTGCTCCCATATTATACCTTTAGTACGAACGACACTTATGTTGAAGCACACTTTGAGCATCATTTCAATGAGTTCATATTCAATAAGCTGCCACTAATCAAGAAGTTAAATCTGCAAGCAGTAGCATCAGTCAATTATCTGAACACGAATGCCATTGGTAATTACGTGGAGCTAGGAGCAGGTATTGAACATATCTTCAAGTTCATGCGTGTGGACTACTATTGGTCATTCAGAGATGGAACTCCGGAATCCAATGGGTTCAGAATTGGAGTGGGATTCTAGATTTACCGCAATAGGTGAACAAATCCTTTGAACTCGGTATTTGAATACTTGACAAGGTAGTAATAGACCCCTTCAGGGAATTGTCCTCCTGACCAAACAAAATCCCTGTTTTCACTTCTGAAGACAGCATTTCCAGCCCTGTTGTTAATCACAATGTATTCGAATGCATTATCACAATTATCTGCGGGAAGGTTCTGGGCACGATCTGGGTTACCGCTTAATGCAAAGGTGTCATTCACTCCATCACCATTGGGAGTGAACACATTTGGGGGTAGAAATTCATTTTGTCGTTCATTATCATCGATAATTTCAAAGGTGATTTCGAGTGTTTCAAAATTGCTCGTTGGGCAAGCATTATCTGTTACCTGCAAAGTGACATCCTGAAAGGTGCTTTTCTGTCCAAATCGGAAAAGTGTACATTCGGGCTGCCACTTCAAAACGCCTTTTACTCTTCCTGTGCCTGTCACTGGTTCAAACAATAAGCTTTCAGAAGCAGGCTGACGAAATCCTGTGGCAAACTCTAAGGTAATTTCATCAGCATCCAGATCGAAGGCTTCTATTTCGATTTGTACACTTTCATTCACTCTAATTACCTGATTCGTGTTGATCTCCTCAAAGTCCGGTGTACTATTCTCAGGGTAATTCACCTGAATTACAGCTCTTAATGTGTCAAAATTTTTGACTTTACATTTGTCATCATCATCCCCAACAAAGAACAATTCGAATTGCTGTCCGTCACTAAAGAGAGATGCGTTGCAGCTAAGGTCCCATGAAAAAGATGAAGTAGCTGAAGTACTCCCGGATGCTGGATCAAATTCAACTCCGTAAAAATCAGGATCGAAATTGCCACCAACCAAAGCAAGGGTTACATCATCATTGTCAGTATCAAAAACAGAAACATCGAAGTTTAACTGATTTCCAAGGTCAATTTCATTTGGAATAACCATGCTGGAAGAGACCACAGGATTAGTATTTGGCGGAAGAACCACCCTAGCATCAATGAAAAGAGTATCAGGATTTGGAACCGCACATTCATCCAAATCTTCGATGAGTACACCAAGTTTGAAATCTTGACTGTCTGAGAAATCAAACACTTCACAATCCGTATCCCATTGAATGGTTGCAGAAATACTACCAGCCGTGCTGACTGTGTCAACAAGTCTAAACCCCCTTGTTATCGGATCTTCAATTCCATCAACAAAAAGTGCGATGGTCATTTCATCATTGTCTCCATCAATTGCAGTAACGGTCTCAGTCTCTTGTCCATCTTCGGGTACCGAAAGCGGAATCGGCGTGTCCGTTAGTGCTGGGAATACATTAGGAGGAGGCTGTATATTGATAACCAAGCGAGTGGTGTCTAGTTGCGGGAGCGGACATGCATTGTCACCTGCAATCAGATCTAGAATGAATGGCTCATTTCTAATTGGTGGGCAGTCAGGAATGCAAACTTCTACACGTAGTTGACTTTCACTACCTGTAACTGGAATTTGGTTTAGTTTGAAAATGTCATCAAGCTTTTCATTGAAATTCACTCCCTCTGCACGAAGCGCGATTGTTTCCCCTTCCGTTATATTTTCTACTAAGAAGTCAAAACATTTTGCATCCGCAATGGTGTAGTTAAGAATATCTGTTTCAGGATTGAACCCGGGATTGCCTGGGATTTCGACATCTACAACCGGCGGGTCCGGAGGTTCACAGCCATCGACCACAAGCATTTGAAAATCCCTTCTGGTTTGACCGATTTTGAGATTGTCCCTGTACTCTTCGACTAAAACTGAAAACACATACAGCCCTGTTTCTTCAGGAGTGACAGTAAGCAAACCACGGTTGCTAATGGCGAGTGGTTGGGATCCCGGAATCATGTTCGTTTCTGAGTATCCGGGATTGAATGCCACGTTACCATAAGGTTTTGGGCTCGGATTAGGTACGGCAACAGCAGCAGAACTATTGTATGGCGTGGTTAGGGAATAGACTAGAGAATCACCATCAGGATCAACTCCAGTGAATTCAATATAGTAGAGCTGATTGATACAAGCATAATCACTTAGAGGCCTGAACAGAACGGGAGATGAATTCACAAATATTTTGCCATCAACCATCAGTGGGGGGATGTCCAAGACATAAGTCATTCCAGCTGTGATTGGATTGACAATATTTTTTATGTTTAGATTTCGACAGCATCTTTCCCATACGATGTAGTATCCCTGGGGGTCAGCATATACATTGGGTTCAAGGTTGACTTCCGCAGACCAGACCACCCGCGAGGTTATAAGCTCATCAATGGAGCATTCTACATTGGTGTAGTTTACCAATTCCTGAGTTGACAGGAACAAGGTGTGGACAGACATTTGGGCATTATCGCTATTTCTGTAAATAGCGACGTTAATAGCACCTTCAGGGCCAGGATTTAAAAACTGAGCCTCATCAAAATATTGAATTAGGTTGATTCGATAAACACCATCACTCACATAAAGAAACTCTATTTCACCTCCTACGATGTGGTTCGCTTTCAAAGGAATTAGGAAAATCCCCATCAAGATGGTCAGGAGTAACTTCTTCATGGTCTTTATATAAACAATGAAACTACGAAAAACCCTCCTAAAGCTGCTAACAACTCGTTTATTTTTGCGCCTTAAAATGAGGTAAGTTCAAAAATAGCTTATCTCGCAATTACCAGATAATGAAAAGAGGGACCATAGCAGAGAATGTAGAGATTACGAGCATCTCCTCCGACGGGAAAGGTGTTGGGAGAGTGGACGGACAGGTAGTATTTATAAAAGACACAGTTCCAGGGGATGTTATTGATGCGAGAATAACCGGACGTAAGAAAAAAGTCTTGCAAGCAGTCCCTGAGAAATTTATAACTCAATCTGATAGTAGAGCTGAGCCCTTTTGTGAACATTTTGGTTTGTGTGGTGGCTGCAAGTGGCAACATATGAGCTACGAATCTCAGTTGAGATTTAAGCAAGAGCATGTTTCGGAAAACCTTAGGAAACTAAGTGGATTAGACCTGCCTCAAATAATGCCGATCCTGGGCTCTCAGAATCAGACATACTACAGAAACAAGCTTGAATATACCTTTTCGAATTTCAGATGGTTGACAAAAGAAGAAATTGAATCAGGGGCAGAACAGACCCGAACTGGTCTTGGCTTCCATATTCCAGGGAGGTACGATAAGATTTTAAATATTAATACCTGCTACCTACAATCTGACAGTTCGAATGAGATTCGTTTGGCGCTGAAGCAATTTGCTGATGAAAAGGGAATCGAGTTTTTTGACCTGAAAAAGCAAGCAGGATTCCTTCGAAACCTGAT
>JANQST010000024.1 GCA_028279155.1 Cyclobacteriaceae bacterium | reverse complement strand
CAATTCATTGACATTCATGATTTTGATTTTGCTGAAGGCGAGCCAAGCTTTCAAATTATCAAGAACCTGATGCTTCAGAAAAAGCTGATCCCATTGTGTAGTGAAGTGGACAGCAGAAGCAAATCGACCAACGAGCTTAGTCGACGGCTGAAGAAAATGCAGCGAATGGAAAAGTTTATTTTCGATGAAAGGGGAGCGAAAGATCTTTACATTGGCTGGCCATTCATTAGGGGAAAATTTTCTGATGGAACACCTGTTAGATGTCCGCTAATTTTTTTCCCGGTTTCTATTCAGAAAAAAGATGATAAATGGTTTGTATCCCGAAGAGAGGATGTGAATGTCACGCTCAACAAAACATTTCTTCTCGCCTACTCCTATTACAACAATATTCAGCTGGACGAAGAGCTAATAGAAACTGTGATTGATGATTATGATAAAGATCCGATCTCATTTCGAACACAGCTTTACGAGCACTTGAAGAACAGTCGGGTTGAGCTTAACTTCAACCAGGAGAATTTTACTGACGAATTACAGACATTTCGAGATTACCGGAAAGCAGAGTTTGAACAGAAGGAAAAAACAGGAGTTCTCAAAATGTATCCTGAAGCTGCTTTGGGAATATTCCCACAATCAGGTTCCTACCTTGTTCCCGATTATCTGAGGTTACTTGAGGGCACTCAATTCGGTGACCTTGAAGATTTCTTCGCAAAGAAGATTACTACGGACATTAATCAAATGTCGCTCTTCCTGGATAAGGTAAATGAAGAAAATACATTCACACCATTTCCCTTAGATGCTTACCAGGAGAAGGCAATTAAAGAAATCAAGAAAGGCAAATCTGTCGTTGTTCAAGGCCCTCCTGGAACAGGCAAGTCACAATTAATAAGCAATGTTATTTGTGATTTCATTGCACGGGGAAAAAATGTCCTACTCGTCTGTCAGAAACGTGCAGCCCTTGATGTCGTTTTTAATCGGCTAAAAGAAAAAGAAGCACACGATTTTGTAGCGCTAGTTCATGATTTTAAGAATGATCGTAAATCCATTTTTGGCAAAATTGACCTTCAGATAGAATCAGTCGAGCAATATCAAAAAAAGAATAACAGCCTTGACTCTATCCAGCTGGAACGAAATTTTCTTCAGGCCAGTAGAAGAATTGATCAAATTTGTGAAGAGCTGGAGGAGTTCAGAACTGCTCTTTTTGATGAAAACGAATGTGGCAAATCGGTAAAAGAACTTTATCTGACTTCCAGTCCGGAGCTTCCAAGTTTTTCAATGAACCTGGAGTATCGTGCCATCCACTTCGACCATCTTCCGGAGATTCTCAGGAAATTCAAAAATTACCTAACCTACTACGATAAATTTGAGAAGCGATCTCACTTCTGGGCAAAGGGACCATCGTTCGCAGACTTCAAAACGAATGACATGGTTAGGTTGATGGAAGTGTTGCACGAAATTCCATCCTTCAACGAAAACCTCACTGATCTTTCAAAGCAATTCACTTTACGTCCACTTGACTTTGAGTCTTTTGAATATTTTGCTGGAAAAATTCCAGAGATAGATCAATTGCTTGAAGAACTTGAAGAGCCAGTATTGTTTAAGATTTTCAAACAGTTACACGTAGAAAAGCCTTCTCAGAATTTGAACTGGCTCATCAAACTCGAACGAAATGCCATGGCATGTTTCAAGGGGTCGGGTGTTGAGGTTTCGCTTAAGGCTTCAGAATTAGGTCGGTTTCAAGAAGTACTTCAGGCAGGAATCAAAGCGCGGAGCAGGCCTTGGAGTTTAATCAAGTGGTATTTTTCTAAAGAGAAAACATTTTTGACACGGGTTCTTGTTGCCAATCACCTGAAAAGCAACAAGAAAGGGCTCAACCTAATGGTCGAAAAAATAGACAATCGGCTGAATTATGAGCACATCATTTCTCAGATCACTGAAAATAAATGGCTGCATAATTTTCCTTCTGGCTTAAGAAAAATTGAGGTTCAGGATTGGTTCTTTTGGCAAAAGACTGGGCTTAACATGTATTACCTGAGTGAAGATATCCGAGCACTTCATGAATACATCTCCATTGTTCGATCAAATCAAAAAGCTTACCTGTCGGCATTAAAGCAACTAAAAAAATTATCTTCAGACGTTCCAACTCAAATGGGGTTGTGGAGTAGATATATGAACAGCCACCAGGTGAAGTCCATCATTCTTAAAAAAGAAGATCCTATCAAACTCGAAAAACAGCTAAGAAAAGATTTTGATGCAATTTGTGAGTTCCACAAACTAAAGGCTAACCTGAGTTCTGAAGAGAGTAAGATTGTTGATAAGATAATAGAGGCCAACGCTAAAACAATCGATGAGGCATTGGATCTCTTTGTAAACAGCCTTAGCCTTTCATGGATTGATCATATCGAAGGAAAATTTCCGGATTTACGATCTGTTTCTTCAGGCAAACTTGACAATCAAATTGCAGAGCTTCAAGAGTCCATCGTCACCAAAAGAAAGTGTAGCAATGAAATCATGTTATTGAAGGCAAGGGAAAAAACCTATGAGAACCTGGAGTTCAATCGGTTAAAGAATAGGGTAACTTATCGTGATCTCCAGCATCAAGTAACAAAAAAACGTCGGATTTGGCCGATTAGGCGGGTGATTGGAGAATTCACGGAAGAGCTCTTCACGCTGCTTCCTTGCTGGATGTGCTCACCTGAAAGTGCTTCCGCCATTTTCCCGATGATGCAAAATTTTGATCTTGTGATCTTTGATGAAGCGTCACAATGTTTTGCGGAGCGTGGAA
>JANQST010000021.1 GCA_028279155.1 Cyclobacteriaceae bacterium | reverse complement strand
TTCGGAGAGCCACTTTACGGAACCGTAGAAAGTGATCTGGGAACTTTTACTGGATTTGTCCAGTGGGACCATGATGAAAGAGTAGGGACAGATGTCCTGGATGGAGATACCCGCGATGGAGATGTTTCAATTCCTTTCAGAAAAATAGAATCAATCGAACGAGATGGCTACAGCAGCAGCATTGTAAAACTTAAGTCAGGAAGAGAGTTGGATTTGAGAGGAAGTAATGACGTAAATGATGATAACAAGGGAATCATTGTCACGGTAGCTGGACTTGGACGAATTGATCTTGAGTGGGAAGATTTTGACAAAGTGACCTTCAAGGATGCTCCTAATTCAGGCATGGACTACAATTCGTTTGCTTCTGTTGAAAAGATAAAAGGACAAGTAACGGTTGATAACGGTGATGTTCATCGTGGTGAACTCATTTACGATCTGGATGAAGAATATTCATTTGAAGTTTTGAATGGCCAAGACAATGACTCAAAATATATAATTCCATTTAGAAACATCAAGTCGATAGAGCCGCGAAGCTCTGATCGGGCGAATGTGGAGCTAAAAAATGGAGACACTATTCCTTTGGAAGATGCTCAAGATGTATCCGAAAGAAATCAGGGTGTTCTTGTAAGAACCAGTAGTGACATGGTTTACATCCCATGGGATAGGATAAGTAAAGTTTCTATTCAGTAGAAACGCCGAATAAGCAAAAACTCAAACCCAGGACTCATGCTCAAGAACTATATAAATATTGCCGTTCGCAATCTTTTTAAGCACAAGTTTTATTCCCTCATCAACATTTTAGGGTTATCAGTTGGACTTACCTGCTTCCTGATGATCGCTCTATTCGTGACGGATGAGCTCAGCTTCGATAAATTTCATTCGGATGCAGATCGAATCTATCGAATGGACTTTTCAGGAACTATCAATGGAGCGGAATTCGTTACCGCCCTTGCTAGTGTTCCTGCAGCAGAGACCATGGTGAGAGAATTTCCAGAAGTAGAAGATGCTGTTCGGTTAAGGACACAAGGAAATTACCTTGTCAAAAAAAGCGATGGAGTGGATTCATTCAACGAAGACAAGGTAACGTTTGCGGACAAGAACTTCTTCCAGTTTTTTGATTTCAATATGACAAATGGAAATCCAGAAACCTGTCTGGAACGTCCGAATACACTTGTTTTAAGCCAATCTCTAGCTACCAAAATTTTTGGAAATGAAGATCCGATTGGTAAGTCGGTGGTTCTAGACAATGATGACAGTTATGAGGTAACTGGGGTTTTTGGTGATATGCCAGCTAACTCCCACTTCATTTTCAACATGCTAATCTCAATGGAAGGTCTCGAAGAAGCACAAGGTAAATTCTGGATGAGTTTCAACTTTAATACCTATCTCAAATTACAAGAAGGTTTTGATCCAAATGAGCTTGAAGCAAAGTTCCCTGCTTTAATCGAGAAATACATCGGACCTGAAATTGAGCAATTCATGCAGGCTTCTCTGGAAGAATTTTATGAAGCAGGAAACAATGCTGGCTTCTTCCTTTTCCCGTTGACGGATATTCATTTGAAATCGAATAAGTTAGGCGATATAGAACCTCCTGGTAGCATGCAGTATGTATACATTTTCACTGCAATTGCGATGTTTATCCTGATACTGGCATGTATCAATTTCATGAATCTGTCTACAGCTCGTTCGGCTGGTAGAGCGAAAGAAGTTGGTGTGAGAAAAGTAATGGGTGCTTACAAAGGTCAGCTGGTTAACCAGTTCTTATCTGAAGCATTTCTTATCACATTCATATCTATTGTAATTGCATATAGTCTGTCATTCTTGGTCTTGCCATTATTTAACCAACTTGCGGATAAGACCATTGCTGCTGAAAACCTCTTTTCGATGAGTTTTATCACAATAATGATAGCAATCCTTTTTGCAGTAGGATTTCTGGCAGGTAGTTATCCTGCATTTTACCTTTCAAGATTTAGACCAATAGAAACATTAAAAGGCAAACTAAATCTTGGATTAAAAGGTGGAGGTTTGAGAAGTGTGCTTGTGGTTCTTCAGTTTAGTGTCTCTATCATAATGATCATAGGAACTGCAATCGTTTTCGATCAGCTTTCCTACATTCAAAATAAAAAGCTTGGATATTCGAAAGAACAAATATTGATGATTCACGATCCTTGGTTGCTTGGTGAGCAATCTGAATCATATAAAAATGAAGCGGTTCAGCATTCTTCTATTCTATCAGGCACAATGTCGAGTTTCCTTCCTGTTGAAACTGCCAATAACAACAACCTGTGGTTTCCGGGTGCTAACCCAACAAAGGATGAAAGCTACGTTTTTAATGAATTCCGTGTAGATCATGATTACATGGAAACACTGGAAATTGAAATGGCAGATGGAAGAAGTTTTTCAAGAGATTTTCCAAGTGACAGTACGGCAATAGTTCTAAATGAAGCTGCTGTCAGACAATTGGGCTGGGAAAAGGGTGTTGGAATGACGCTATCAAACTATGAAGGATCGCAAGAGGAGCCAATTGTAGTTGTTCACAAAGTAATTGGAGTAGTGAAGGATTTTCATTTCAAATCACTCAGAGACAATATTGAACCATTGGTATTTGAACTTGGCAGAAGTCGAGGATTCGTTTCCTTTAAGATTAGCAGTGAGAACATTCCTGAAACGATTGATTTTCTTGAAAACAAGTGGGACGAATTTGCTCCGGGTCAACCATTTGCCTACAGCTTCCTCGATGAGCGGTTCAACGATATGTATGAAGCTGAACAAAAGCTGGGTGAGATTTTCGGAGTATTTGCTTTTCTCGCAATCTTTATTGCCTGTTTAGGTCTATATGGACTAGCTGCTTTCACTGCTGAGCAAAAAAGAAAAGAAATTGGAGTAAGAAAAGTACTAGGTGCATCCATCACCAGCATTGTGACTTTACTTTCAAAAGAATTTTTAAAACTGGTAGCCATTGCAATTGTTATTGCTTCAGGAATATCCTTCTACGTAATGCGTGGCTGGCTTCAAGAATTTGAAAATAGAACAGATATCAACGTTATGGTTTTCATATTGGCTGGACTAGCGGCTCTGGTGATTGCATGGGTCACCATGAGCTTCCAGTCATGGAGTGCTGCTAGGGCCAACCCAGCGGAGTCCTTGAAAGACGAATAAAAAAACTAAAAGCCTCACCAAAATTTGGTGAGGCTTTTTAAGGCAACCTTTCTTATCAAAAATCATCTTTAGACTAACTAAACCTTAAATGTCATGCTCAAAAACTACTTCAATATTGCCTTTCGCAACTTGCTGAAGCACAAATTCTATTCACTACTCAACATCCTTGGACTATCCACAGGTTTGGCGTGCTTCATGCTTATTTCACTATTTATAAAGGATGAGCTTTCATACGACAGCTTTCATGAAGATGCTGATCGGGTCCACCGAATTGATTTTTCAGCCACATTAAATGGTGCTGATATTGTAACCGCACAAACAGGATGGCCCACTGCAACAGTTCTAGCCAGTGACTATCCTGAGGTAGAATCTTCTATCAGAGTAAGAAATTCAGGTAACTGGTTTGTCAAACGAAAAGAAGGCATCGAAACATTCAAGGAAGAGCATGTGATGATGGCCGACTCCAATTTTTTTGACTTCTTTTCAATCGATTTAATATATGGTGATCCAAAAACAGCACTTAAAAGACCAAACACCTTAGTTCTCGATCAGAAGACAGCACAAAAAATCTTTGGTGACATAAATCCAGTCGGAGAAGTTTTATTGCTGGACAATGCCACCGATTATGAAGTGACAGGGGTTTATGAAGATATTCCTGATAATTCACATTTCCACCATAACATGATCCTTTCAATGGTCACCTTTGAATGGACAAGAAACGGACATTGGTTCAGTACAAACTTCAATTCCTATGTGAAACTGACAAAAGGAGCTACCAAAGATGATCTTGAAGCGAAGTTTCCAGAAATGATCGAAGTTCATTGCGGCCCACTAATTGAGCAATTTCTAAACATGAACCTTGCGGAATTTCGCGAAAGTGGAAATGCCTTAGATTTCTCACTGACTCCAATAACAGATATTCATCTTCTTTCGAGCAAAGAAGACGAACTAGAAGCCAATGGTGATATCAAGTATGTCTACATTTTTACCGCAGTAGGATTGTTCATATTAATTCTTGCTTGTATTAATTTCATGAACTTAGCCACTGCTCGATCATCCAATCGTGCAAAAGAAGTAGGTGTTAGAAAAGTGATGGGTGCCTTCAGAAAGCAATTGATCAATCAATTTATTTCGGAAGCAGTTCTTGTAAGTTTTATCTCTTTCATTCTGGCCTACATCATCACATTGTTAGCTATTCCAGCTTTCAACTTGATTGCTGAAAAGGAATTGACCTTCTCACACATTTTTGCTCCGGATTATATTCTTACAATGACCCTAATCATGTTAGTGGTAGGACTAATCGCTGGAAGCTACCCGGCCTTTTATCTCTCCTATTTCAAGCCAGCAGAAGTATTGAAGGGATCAATAAAACAAGGGATGAAAAGTGGGCCTATTCGAAGCACACTTGTGGTTTTCCAATTTTCCATCTCAATAATTATGATCATTGGAACTGCTATTGTCTTCGATCAGTTGTCATACATACAAAACAAAAAGCTTGGCTATGAGCAAGATCAAATATTACTGGTAAATGATGCCTGGATCTTGAGAGATCAGGTGCGGGCGTATAAAGATGAAGCTTCAAGAAGCGCTAGTGTAATTAGTTCATCGTTAGCTAGCTTCACTCCTACTAACAATTCGAACAATTCTGATCTGTATTTTAAAAACCCAAGTGCTGCAGCAGATGAAAGCATGGTCGTGAATGAAGCCTGGGTGGATCATGACTTTGTTGAAACATTGGGAATCGAAATTAATAATGGCCGGGATTTCTCAAGAGACTTCCCTAGCGACTCTTCGGGAATTCTCATCAACCAGGTTGCCGCTCAACAATTCGGGTTGGAAAATCCAGTTGGTTCCGTTTTATATTATTATGATGGAAGTGATCAGGACAACCTTGAAGCGGTACCAGCCAGGATTCTTGGGGTAGTAAATGATTTTCATTATGAATCACTTCGAAGCAACATTTCCCCTCTTGTCTTTCATCTAGGCAACAGTTTTGGGACAATGATATTTAAAGTCCAGATGGAAAACCTGGATGAAACAATTGCTTACCTGGAAGCAACATGGGAAAAGTTTGCTCCTGGTCAACCGTTTGATTTTGAATTCATGGATGATCAATTCAATTCTATGTATACACAAGAACAAAAGATAGGTCAGATATTCTCTGTCTTTGCATTCCTTGCCATTGGTATCGCATGCCTAGGACTCTTCGGGCTAGCCGCTTTTACCGCAGAACAAAAAACGAAGGAAATTGGAATCAGAAAAACACTTGGGGCTTCAATTTCAAGCATCGTGAACCTGTTGTCCAAAAACTTCATTAAACTTGTGGTGATTGCATTTGTCATTGCCATTCCTGTTTCTTATTTAGCAATGGAATACTGGTTAGGCGATTTTGCGTATCGCACTTCATTAAAACCATTAACATTTGTTGCGTCTGGATTAGGTACAATGATCATTGCATGGGCTACCATTAGCTTCCAATCATGGAAAGCAGCAAAGGCTAACCCAGTAAAATCACTAAGGACAGAATAAAGAAATTTGTTTAACGCAGATTCAGTGAAAAGGGCGACCCATGATTTGGATCGCTCTTTTAATTTTATGATTATACTTCGATCAAAACTCTCCCAGATTCTTTCAAACTAAATTAATTTCTTTCGATTTCTTCAATGAAAAAGGAAGCCAGATTGCCAATGTGCTTGTTCATTTCTGAATCTTTTTTGTTTCCAAGAATCACAGCCACAAGTGGTTGTTTCAATTTCTCATCAGGCTCATATACAATAAGTACCGAACTGGCACCAAGAGCAGATCCGGTATGCGCGTGATATCTCCTTCCTGATGTCTTAGAGGTATTGTCGCCGAGCCCGAAAGCATAACTTGTGTTTTCATCTTCATCTGGTAAAGCCGTGTAATACTGATCGAGTAAGTCTTCATCTACAAAAAATTTGTTGGCCATGGCCAAATGAAGATTCACAATCGCTTCTGCAGTTCCAACAAATCCCCCTCCACCAAACTTACAGGAGTTATTCACTGGCTTTGCTTCAGTTCCTTTCATCTTTCCTGCATTCCATTTTGTAT